>DASUJJ010000374.1:0-43576 GCA_036279335.1 Dyella sp. | reverse complement strand
TCCCGTCAGCGTCGCCCCGGCACGCGCCCGCATCACCGCCGCCTGGCTGCGCGACGAAACCGAAGCGGTGCTCGACCTGCTCGACCAGGCCAACCTGCCGGACAACGAGCGCGAGCTGGTGGTGGATCGGGCGGCGGCGCTGGTCAGCCGCGTGCGAGCGCGCGCCACGGACCAGAGCGTGGTCGAGTCCTTCATGCGCCAGTACGACCTGTCGAGCGAAGAGGGCGTGCTGCTGATGTGCGTGGCCGAGGCGCTGCTGCGCATCCCGGATACGCGCACCGCCGACATGCTGATTCGCGACAAGCTCGGCGACGCCAACTGGCGCAAGCACCTGGGCCGCAGCGAATCGCTGCTGGTCAATGCCTCCACCTGGGGTCTGCTGCTCACCGGCCAGCTGGTGAACCTGGCCGACAGCACGCGCAACGACTTCACCGGCGCACTGCGCCGGCTGGTGGCGCGCATGGGCGAGCCGACCATCCGCGTGGCGGTGCGCCAGGCGATGCGCATCATGGGACACCAGTTCGTGATGGGGCAGACCATCGACGAGGCGCTGGATCGCTCGGTGAAGAAGGAAAATGCGGCCTATCGCTACTCCTTCGACATGCTGGGCGAAGCGGCGCTCACCGCTGCCGACGCCGAGCGCTACCAGCAGGCCTATCGCGACGCCATCGCCGCGCTGGGCCGGCGCGGGCCCTTCGCCAGCCACACCGAGGCGCCGTCGATCTCGGTGAAACTCTCTGCGCTGTTTCCGCGCTACGAGCTGGCCCAGCGCGAACGCGCCCGCACGGCACTGGTGACGAAACTGCTGGAACTGTCGCAGTTGGCGATGAAGGCCGGCATCGCACTGTCCGTCGACGCCGAGGAGGCCGACCGGCTGGAGCTGTCGCTGGACATCATCGGCGACGTATTCGCCCATCCCTCGCTGGAGGGCTGGAACGGGCTGGGGATCGTGGTGCAGGCCTACGCCAAGCGCACCCCGTTCGTGATCGACTGGGTGGTCGAGATGGCGCTGGCGCACAACCGCCGCTGGTACGTGCGGCTGGTCAAGGGCGCCTACTGGGATGCCGAGGTGAAGAAGGCGCAGGAGCAGGGTCTGTCCGGCTATCCGGTGTACACCCGCAAGCCGAACACCGACGTGTCGTACTTGGCCTGTGCGCGTCGCCTGTTTGCCGCCGGCAGCCACCTTGTCTACCCGCAGTTCGCCACGCACAACGCGCACACCATCGCCGCGGTCCACCACATCGCGCAGGGCCGGCCGTTCGAGTTCCAGCGCCTGCACGGCATGGGCGTGGACCTCTATGACGAGGTGATCGGAGCGAAGGCTTTCCACGTGCCCTGCCGTGTCTACGCGCCGGTCGGCACGCACGAGGACCTGCTGCCCTACCTGGTACGTCGCCTGCTGGAAAACGGCGCCAACACCAGCTTCGTCAATCGCGTGGTGGACGAGGACGTGCCCACGCGCGAGCTGGTGGCCGATCCGTGCGACACCGTGCGCGCGTTCGACTCCATTCCGCATCCGCGCATCCCGCTGCCGGCCAATCTCTACGGTGAACTTCGGAAGAATTCCATGGGCGTCAATTTTGCCAACGACAACGAACTGACCGCGCTCGCCGAGGCGGTGAACGCCTTCGCCGGCCCGTGGACCGCCGGCCCGCTGGTACCCGGCGCCGCGAGCAAGGGCATGCTGGTGGAGGTGACCGATCCGGCCGACCGCCGTCGCCGCCTCGGCAGCTATCTCACCGCCGACGACGCCACGGTGGAGAAGGCCCTCGGCAACGCGCACGCCGCGCGCGAGCGCTGGAACAACCTGCCGGTGGCCAATCGCGCGGCGATGCTGGAATACGCTGCCGAGCAACTGGAGGCACGCCGCGCCGAGTTCATCGCGCTGTGCGTGCGCGAGGCGGGCAAGACCCTGCCCGACGCGATCGCCGAGATCCGCGAGGCGGCCGACTTCCTGCGCTACTACGCGACCATGGCGCGCCGCCTGTTCGCCGAGCCCGAAGTACTCCCGGGACCCACCGGCGAGAGCAACCGGCTGTTCCTGCAGGGCCGCGGCGTGTTCGTGGGGATCAGCCCGTGGAACTTCCCGCTGGCGATCTTCATCGGCCAGGTCAGCGCCGCACTGGCCGCCGGCAACCCGGTGATCGCCAAGCCGGCCGAGCAGACCAGCCTGATCGGCTACCTCGCCACCCGCCTGCTGCACGAGGCCGGCGTGCCGGAGGACGTGCTGCAGTTCGTGCCGGGCGACGGCGCCACCGTCGGCGCCGCGCTCACCCGCGACCCGCGCGTGGCCGGCGTGGTGTTCACCGGTTCCACCGAGACCGCCTGGGCGATCAACCGCGCGCTGGCCGCGCGCAACGCGCAGATCGCCGCGCTGATCGCCGAGACCGGCGGCCAGAACGCGATGATCGCCGACTCCTCGGCGCTGCCCGAGCAGATCGTCAAGGACGTGATCGCCTCGGCGTTCCAGTCCGCCGGCCAGCGCTGCTCGGCCGCGCGCGTGCTGTACGTGCAGGACGACATCGCCGACAAGGTGGTCACCATGCTGGCCGGCGCGATGAAGGAACTGAAGGTGGGCGATCCGGGCCTGCTGTCCACCGACGTCGGCCCGGTGATCGACGAAGACGCCAAGGCAATCCTGGTCGAGCACGCCGCGCGCATGGACAAGGAAGCCAGGAAGATCGGCGAAGTGCCGATGGATCCGGCCGCCACCGCGCACGGCACGTTCTTCGCCCCGCGCGCCTACGAGATCCCGGCGCTGTCCACGCTCACCCGCGAGATCTTCGGCCCGGTGCTGCACGTGATCCGCTGGAAGGCCAGCGAGCTGGACCAGGTGATCGCCGCGATCAATGCCACCGGCTACGGCCTCACGCTGGGCATCCACAGCCGCATCGATGCCACCATCGACCACATCAGCCGCAACGCGCGCGTGGGCAACTGCTACGTCAACCGCAACCAGATCGGCGCGGTGGTCGGCGTGCAGCCGTTCGGCGGCGAAGGCCTCTCCGGCACCGGCCCCAAGGCCGGCGGCCCGCATTACCTGCTGCGTTTCGCCGGCGAGCGCACGCTCACCGTCAACACCACCGCGGCCGGCGGCAATGCCTCGCTGCTGACCCTCGGCGAATAGGCGCCATCACGCGCGGGCGGCGCCATGCCGCTGCCCGCGCGCGTCCCCGGGCAGCTGTGCCACCATCGCGGGATGCCTTGAACCCACGACGTGCCCGGGGATGACCATGACCTCCAGCAGCGACCTCTCCGACCTGCTTGCGCACCAGCGCCAGGCGCATGCCAGCGATCCGATGCCGGCATGGCCGGCCCGCGCCGCACGGCTGCGCGCGCTCGACGCGCTGATCCGCCAGCACCGCGGCGAGATCGCCGACGCGATCAACGCCGATTTCGGCTGTCGTCCGCGCGAGGAAACCGACCTGCTGGAGATCTTCCCCAGCCTGTCGGCGATCCGCCACGCGCTGTCCCACGGCCGGCGCTGGATGCGGCCGCGGCGGCGCCTGGCCGATCTGATGTTCCTGCCCGCACGCACCGAGATGCGGCCGCAGCCGCTGGGCGTGGTGGGCATCATCGTGCCGTGGAACTACCCGCTCTATCTGGCCGTCGGGCCGCTGGTGGATGCGCTCGCTGCCGGCAACCGCGCCATGGTGAAGATGAGCGAGTACACGCCGCGATTTTCCGCGCTGTTTGGCGAGCTGGTGGAACGCCACTTTCCACGCGAAGACGTGGCCGTGGTCAACGGCGACGCCGAGGTAGCCCAGGCGTTTTCCGCGCTGCCGTTCGACCATCTGCTGTTCACCGGTTCGACCGCGGTGGGACGCCACGTGATGCGCGCCGCCTCGGCCAACCTCACGCCGGTGACGCTGGAGCTGGGCGGCAAGTCGCCGGCGATCATCGGCCCCAACGCCGATTTCCCCAAGGCGGTCGAACGCATCGTGTTCGGCAAGCTGGTCAACGCGGGGCAGACCTGCATCGCTCCCGACTACGTGCTGCTGCCGCGGAACCGGGTGGGCGATTTCACCAGCGCGGCGCGCGCCGCGGTGGCGCGCTTCTATCCGGACATCGGCCGCAACGACCAGTACGCCAGCATCATTTCCGATCGCCAGCACGAGCGCCTCGCCAGCCTGCGCGACCAGGCGGTTGCCGCCGGCGCGCGCGCGGACGTGCTGGGCAACGGCAGCGATCCGGAGCAGCCGCGGCGGCTGCTGCCGACCCTGCTCACCGGCGTGAAGGACGACATGGCGGTGATGCAGGAGGAAATCTTCGGACCACTACTGCCGGTGGTCACCTACGACACGCTGGACGACGCGATCGCCTACGTGTCAGCCCGCCCGCATCCGCTCGCGCTGTATTTGTTCGAGCGCGACCGCGGCGCCATCGAGAACGTGCTCGCCCGCACCGTCGCCGGCGGCGTCACGGTGAACGACACGCTGTACCACATCGCCCAGCATCACCTTCCGTTCGGCGGGATCGGCTCATCGGGCAGCGGCGGATATCACGGCGAAGCGGGCTTCCGCACGTTCTCGCACATCAAGCCGGTGTTCCGGCAGGCCCGCCTCAACGGCACCGGCCTGCTCAATCCGCCCTACGGCGCGCGCTTCCGCCGCATGCTGGGGCTGCTGCTGCAGCGCGGCTGATTTCCCGGGTACTGCTGCATAAAAAAACCTCCCCGCTCGCACGGGGAGGTTTTTCGTTGTTGCTGCCGACGAAGGCTTAGAACTTGTACACCGCCGACAGGCTGAGCAGGTTGCCGTAGTCGTTGAACTTGCCGGTGATCACGTCGCCGGTGGGGCTGGTGCTGCTCAGGTGCGCCTGGTTCACGAAGATATGCGCGTACGAGGCGTTGAGCTCGAAGTGCTCGCTGGCCTTGTAGCCAATGCCCACGGTGACCAGCTTGCGGGTGGAATCAGGCACGCGCACATCGCGCACGGCGCTGTAGCTCGGCGTGGTGTCCACCGCAATGCCGCCGCGCAGGGTGACCCGGTCGTTGAGGTAGTAGTCGCCACCGACTGCCGCGTAGATCGTGTTGCGCCAGTTGAACGTCTCGTAGCTGTCCGGCTGGTTCGGGTTGCCGTACTTGACGCGCAGCTCCTTGAACACGTCCCACTGCGTCCAGGAGACGTCAATGCCGAAGCCGAACTTCTCCGCCTGGTGCCAGTAGCTGCCGCTGATCACCGCCGGGGTGGTGAAGTCGGCGGTGCCCGTGGTGTTGGAGAACGGCGGCAGGCTGCTGGCCAGCGCCGGGTTGGTCAGCAGCAGGTCGTAGCCAGGCGTGGTGGTGAAATTGCCCGTGCCCTGCAGGCGGTGGCTGATCTTGGAGCGGTAGTTAAGGGCGAACTTGTCATTCGGCGAGAGCTTCCAGAAGCCGCCGACCTGGTAGCCGTAGCCCCAGTCGTCGCCCTTGATCCGCACATAGCCGTCGCCGCCCTGCGGGGTCAGCGCCGCCACGCCGGCCGCCTGGGCCTGGCCCTGCTGCACGGCCTGCTGAATCATCGCAGCGGCGACCTGCGGCGGGATCTGCCCGGCAGCTGCCGCGGCCTGGATCTGCGCCACGCCGGCCGCCACCTGCTGCTGGATACCCTGCTGCACCTGCAGGCCGATGGCGTTGAAGTTGATCGCGCTGGTCAGCTCGGCCGAGGTGCGCTGCGCGATGGCGCTCACGCCCAGGGCGAAGGTGTCGGTCACGTCAAAGGACGCCGACAGCGTGGCATCCAGCGACTGGAACTTGGACTTGACGCCGTGATAGCGACCGATCCAGTCACGGTCGTACTCGGTCTGGAAGCCGAACGGCACCGAGAAGCCGGCGCCGATGTGCACCCGATCGGACACCTTGGTGGCAAAGAACATCGCCGGCACCGGCAGCGTGGTGCCGCCGTCGCCGCCGTTGCCGCCGCTGATCGGGCGACCGAGCACGTCGTGGGCGCTGCCCTCGAACTTGGCGCTGAAATTGATGGCGGTGACGTCGGCCTGGAAATAGGTGCCGTCCAGCTCGGTCATCGCCGCGGGATTGTTCGCCACCACCGACACGTCGCCACCGGCAGTGGCCGAACCGGCGTAGGCGCGGCCCAGGCCCTTGGCGCTGTTTTCCTTGAGCTGGAACGCGCTGGCGTGGGAGGTATTCGGTGCCACCAGGGCACCGGCGATGGCCAGGCTCAGCGCGGCGAACGCGAGCGGCCGGGCGGCTGCCTTGAAGGGACGGATCGACATCTGCATCGGTGGCTCCTGCGGGTGGTTATGCGGCTCGGGACGAATGTCGGAGACAGTCCGGCGTCTTGTTTTCATACGCGCGTTTGATGTCCCCGCGCGGCACTGTGCCGACTGGCAGCGGCCCAATGCAAGTGCGGTCGCAGCAAAATCCTAACATTTGGCTGCACGCCCCGAGACGAAGCCTTCGCGCATGACGATGGTCGCGCGCTGGTGCGCTGATAAGCTCTGCCGGCCGCCGTGCGCGGCGACTCCCGTTCCGCACCCGGTTGCCTCCCATGCATTGCTATATCTATGCCAGCCTGCGCAAGGCGGACAGCTATCTCTGGCTGGCCGAGCGCGACGCCTTTGCCGACTTGCCCGCCGAGCTGACCGCGCTGCTCGGCCCGCTGCGCTTTGCCATGGAGCTGGATCTCGATGCGCAGCGCAAGCTGCCGCATGAAGACGCTGCGCAGGTGCTGGACCACCTGCGCAGCCGCGGCTGGCACCTGCAGCTGCCGCCGGCGCAAAGCCTGACCGGCGCCAATCACCTGGACTACGGCCGCGCTCCGCACGACCGGCAGGCGAGCTGACCCCGGCGCCATCAAAAAGCGCCGGTTAACGCCGGGTTACCGTCTGCTTCTTCACCGATTTCTATACTCGCCACCATGATCCTGCCCAAACTGCGTCGCCGCCCGCCTCCCCTTCTGCAAGCCCTGGCCTGGTTTGTCCCCGGATGGGTGGCAGTCGCCATCGCCGCCGCCAGCACGCATCCGCTGGTGCTGATTCCCCTGCTGCTGGCCAACGCGCTCACGATGGCGGCGGTCTGCCACGCGATCGGCTTCGACCCCGAGCCTCGCTTTGGACGCACCGTGCTGCGCCGCGGCGCGGCGCACCTGGTGATGTTCAGCACCTACGTCGCCTTGGTGTTCGGCCTGATTGCCTGGCCACTGCTGCACCTGAGCCAGGCGCCCAGCCTGAGCGGCGCGCTGCTGCTGGCCGCGGCGCTGGTGATCGCTCTCGTCCTGCTGTGGCGGCTGTGGCCGGCGTTCGGACTGGTGTTCGTGTGGGACGACGCGTATCCGGTACAGAGCGACGGTTCGTGGATCTTCACCGCCACCGCGCGCAGCATCGCCTTCGGTCGCCACCTGTCGCGCGAGGAGCGCTTCTTCACGCACTTCCTGCCGGCCGCGTTTTCGCTGCTGGTGCTGGCCTTCCTCGCGCTGGCGCTCACCGGCCTCTACGGCGTGCTGCCGCCGGAGATGCGCACCGCCGCCATGGTGGTTTACGGCCTGGTGCTGATGCCGCTGGGCAGTCTGGTCATTGCCAACCGCACCCTGCGTGCGCTGCTGTGCGAGCGGAACCGCCCTCGCCTTGCTGCCGGCGTAGAGGCCGCTGCCGCGCGCCCGCCGGCGGCACCGCTCACCGAAATCGAACGCACTGCCGGTACGCCGGAACAGGCCGCCGCACTGCTGGCGGCGATCCGCGAGGCCGACGTGGAGCGCGCGCTGGCGCTGGTCGAAGCCGGCGCCGATCCGAACACCGCACCGCAGCCGGATGATCGCGACCAGCGTCCCGCCCTGCTGCTGGCGGCCCTGCTGCCGGACACGCGCCTGCTGCGCGCGCTGATCGCCCGCGGCGCCGACGTCAACCGCAGCGCCGGCGGGCTGACCGCCCTGCTGGCTGCCACCCGCGACAGCCTGCAAGGTCGTGCCGAAGCGGTGATGACGCTGATCTCCAACGGCGCCAACCCGCTGGTCACCGATGCCGAAGGCAACACCGCGCTGCACGGCGCCGTGCTCAGCGACGAGCCAATCGTGGCGGCGATGCTGCTGGACGCCGGCGCCGACCTCAACGCGATCAACCGCGCCGGGCTCACCCCGCTGGCCACGGCCTGCCGCGCCGCCAACTGGCCGCTGGCTAAGTTCCTGCTCGAACGCGGTGCCAAGGCCCAGCTCGCCGACGCCGAACCGGCGCTGGTTGCCGCCGCCAGCCTGGCCGACGACGACCCGCAGGGCATCCGCCTGCTGCTCAAGCACCGCGCCGCGATCAACGCCGTCGATGCACGCAAGCGCAGCGCCCTGATGACCGCGGCCGCCGAAGGCCACGAGGAGATCGCCCGCGCGCTGCGCGCCGCCGGCGCCGACGTCAACCTGGTCGACCAGCATGGCAGCACCGCCCTGATGGAAGCGGCGCGTGCCGGCGCGGTGGCGATCGTGCAACTGCTGGCCCAGGCCGAGCCGGATGCCGCGGTGCGCGACCAGCACGGCCGCGACGCGCTCACCCTGGCCTGCCAGTCGCCGCGGGCGCACGCCGAGACCGTGCGGGCGCTGCTCGGCCTCGGCGCCGATCCCAAGGCAGTCGGCGGCGACGGCCGCAGCGCACTCGACCACGCCGCGGCCGCCGGACGCTGGGATCTGGTGGCCCTGCTCGATCCGGACACGCCGCTGCCGGCCAGCCTCAGCGTCGACACGCTGGCCGCCGGCGAAGACACGCCCGGCCACCTGCTCGACGCCCTGCGCTTCGGCCACTGGGCGGTGGTCTCCACCTTCAATCAGCGCGTGCACGAGTGGCCGCCGACCGAGCTGGCGCGGGTGTTCGCGGAACTGCACGAGCCCGGCCTCGGCGCGGCGCGGCGCTGGCTGCTCAAACACGGCCTGGCCGCCGAAGCCCGGCTGGACGGCGACGGCGGCGAGCCGGGCAGCCGCCTGTTCGATGCCCTGCTCGATCACCTGCCCGCGGCTGCCGAAGCCATCGACGACCTGCTGCAGGCCGGTGCCACGCCGGCCGGCGCGGGTCTGCTGGCGCAGGCGCTGAATCATCTCGACGGCAGCGCGCAGAGCGCCGGCGTGGCGCTGGCCATGCTCGAGCGCGGCGCTGATCCGTTCGGTACGGACACACGCCTGCGCACGCCGCTGCACCTGGCTGCGGCGCTCGGCCAGGTGCCACTGGTCGACGCCCTGCTGGCGCGCGGCTGCAACCCGAACGTGCGTGATGCCAACGGCCGCACGCCGCTGTTCGCCGCGCTGGCCTGTGGCCCGAACGCGGAGCAGGTGGTGCGCGCGCTGATCGCGCACGGCGCCAACCCCGAAGCCAGCGACGCCAACGGCGAGACCCCGCTCGGCCTGGCGATGGAAAATCCCGAACTCAAGCACTGGCTCGACTGGGGCCCCTGGCCGCGGCCGACCCGTACCCTGCGCGCCGAGGACCTGCCGGTCGCCGCCGCGGCCGGCGCCGTGGTGGCGGTGGAGCGGCTGCTGGAACTGGGCATGTCGGTGGACACGCGCGACGCGCAGGGCGCCACCGCCTTGCTGCACGCCTGCGGCGCCGGGCAGCGCGACGTGGCGCAGCGCCTGCTCGATGCCGGCGCGGACGCCTCGCTCATTTCGCAAAGCGGCATGACCGCGCTGGCTGCCGCGGTGGCCGCGCGCCGCGAGGCGCTGGTCACGCTCCTGCTCGAACGCAAGGTGCCGGTGGACCAGCGCCTGCCCGGCGAGAGCACCGCGCTGATGGTGGCGGCGGCGATGGGCTATCCGGAGATCGTCGAGCGCCTGCTCGATGCCGGCGCCGAAGTGAACGCCACGGACGTGCGCGGGCGCAACGCGCTGCACGCGGCGGCGCAGTTCGGATTCGAGAGCCAGGACAGCCTGCGCGCGCGGCGCCTGTTCGACGCCCTGCTCAAGCGCGGCGCCGACGTGAACCACGCCGACAGCGAGGGCAAGACACCCCTGTTGATGCTGCTGGGCGCGCAGCTGCGACCGGGCAGTGCATGCGACCCCACCCACATCGGCGCGCTGTTGCCGGTACTGCTCGAGGCGGGCGCGCGGCTGGAGCACGCCGACCAGCGCGGCGTCACCGCACTGCACGCCTGTGCGATGCACGCCCTGCTGCCGCCTGCCCGCGTGCTGCTGGCGCGCGGCGCCGATCGCCACGCCGCCGACGGCTTCGGCCGCACCGCCGCCGACGTGGCCCGCCAGCTGGGCTACGTCGACATTGCCCACGAACTGGCGGCGCGCGCAGGCCTGGCAATCCCCAGCGTGCGGCAGACGCTGCGCCAGCCGGCCCAGCCTTCGGAGTAATCAGCGCTGCCCGGTCACGCCGGGGATGCGCTGGGCGTTGTCGTGGTGCCGGCCATCAGTCCGGGTCGGCACCCGCCAGCGGTGCCTCGTTCCGGCGCGCTTCGGTCGCTTCCGGCGCCATGTCGGCATCGAGCAGTTTCTGCAGGTCGCTCAGCGCCTCGATCGAGGTCTGCACCAGCCGCGTCTCGTCGTCATAGACCAGATGCTGGGCCCTCAGCAGGTTCTCGTCATGGCGGCGGAAACGCTCCACCCGATCCACCGCCTGCTCGGCAGGCATGCCCAGCGCCGCCAGCGTCAGGCGCGTCATCTTGAGGCTGGAATGGAAGGTCTCGCGCACCGGCTCGTCCACGCCCAAATCCATCAGGCGGAACGCGTGCTGGCGATTGCGCGCGCGGGCGACCAGTTTTAGGTGAGGAAACTGCCGGCGCACCAGCCGCGCGATGCGCAAGTTGGCCTGCGGGTCGTCGGTGGCCAACACGAATACCTCGGCCTTGTCCGCCTGCGCCGCGCGCAGCAGGTCCGGGCGCGCCGGATCGCCGAAAAACAGCGAGGTGTTGGAGAAACGACGCAGCGTGTCCATCTGCTCCACCGATGACTCCAGCGCCACGAACGGGATGTTCTGCGCGCGCAGCATGCGCCCGACGATCTGCCCCACGCGGCCGAAGCCGGCGATGATCACCCGCGGCGGCGCATCCGGCGTGATGGTGTCGTACTCGCGCTCGGGCTTCTTCGCCTGCACGTCGAGCAGCCGGGCCGCCATCACCACCAGCAGCGGGGTCAGCGCCATCGAGAGGGTAATCACCAGCACCAGCAGGCCGTGCACGGCCTCGCTGACCAGATGCTGCTCGGCCGCCTGCTTGAGCACCACGAAGGCAAACTCGCCGCCGCTGGCCAGCAGCACGGTGAGGCGCAGTGCGTCATTGCCGTCCAGCGCGCCCAGGGTGCGCCCCAGCGGCCACAGCAGCAGGCCCTTGACCAGCAGCAGCGCGGCGACCAGACCAAACACCAGCAGCGGCATGTGCTGCAGCAGGCTCAGGTCCATCGACATGCCCACGCTGATGAAGAACAACCCCAGCAGCAGACCCTTGAACGGCTCGATGTGCGATTCCAGCTCGTGCCGGTATTCCGAATCGGCCAGCAGCATGCCGGCGAGGAACGCACCCAGCGTGGTGGACACGCCGACCTCCTCCATCAGCCAGGCGGTGCCCATCACCACCAGCAGCGCGGTGGCGGTGGACACCTCCACTGCATCGGCCTTGGCGACGAAGCGGAACACCGGCCGCAGCAGGAAGCGCCCGCCCACCATCACCACCACGATGATGCCCACGGTGCGCGCGATGCCGGCCAGATCCACGCCCTGGCTGGCGGACGAGCTGGCCAGCAGCGGCACCATGGCGATCAGCGGGATCGCCGCCAGGTCCTGGAACAGCAAAATGGAAAACGCCTGTCGCCCGTAGGCCGTGCCGGCCTCCTTGCGCTCGGCGAGAATCTGCAGCCCGAACGCAGTGGACGATAGCGCCAGGCTGCCGCCGACGATCACCGCCGCCTTGCCCGGCAAGCCCACCAGCAGATAGGCCACCGCGCCGATCACCAGCGCGCTGGCGATCACCTGCAGCGCGCCGGTGCCGAACACCGAGCGCCGCATCACCCACAATCGCTGCGGTGAGAGCTCCAGGCCGATCACGAACAGCATCAGCACCACGCCGAATTCGGAGATCGTGGCCACGCCGTTGGTGTCGCTCACCAGCCCCAGCAGCTGCGGCCCGATCACCACGCCGGCGCCGAGATAACCCAGCACCGCACCGAGCCGGAAGCGCTTGGTCAGCGGCACGGCGATCACCGTGGCGACCAGGAAGACCAGCGCGGTCTGCAGGAAGTGTGGGCTGTCCAAGCGGGGCGCTCCGTGGGAATCGGCGCGATTATGTCACGCGGCTTTCGCTCCCCAGCCATGCCGCGGCGCGGACAACTGTGGAATCATCGGCGGATGAAAACGCCCACCATCGCCGCCTCGCTCGTCGCGTTCCTCGCCATCCTGCTGCTGCCCGCCTGTGCTTCGCGCGCGGCGGTGCCGGTGTACGGCTACCGCGTGGTGCACAGCTATCCGCATGACACCCACGCCTACACCGAAGGCCTGTTCTATCGCGATGGCTACCTGTACGAGAGCACGGGCAACGTGGGCGAGTCGAGCATCCGCAAGGTCGACCTCGCCACCGGTCAGGTGCTGCAGCAACGCGACCTGCCGCCACCGGACTACGGCGAGGGCATCGTGGCGTGGCGCAACACGCTGGTCGAGCTGACGTGGCAGTCGCACAAGGGCTACACCTACGAGCTGGACAGCTTCCGTCCCATCGGCAGCTTCAGCTATCCGGGCGAGGGCTGGGCGCTCACCGCCAACGATCGGCACCTCTTCATGAGCGACGGCACGCCGTTCATCCGGCTGCTCGACCCCACCACCCTGCAGCAGGTCTCCTCGCTGATGGTCACCGCCGAAGGCACGCCGGTGAAGAATCTCAACGAGCTGGAGTGGGTGAACGGCCAGCTCTACGCCAACGTGTGGCTGACCTCGCGCATTGCCCGCATCGATCCGGCCAGCGGCAACGTGGTGGGCTGGATCGACCTCGCCGGCCTGGGCCCCAAGCCCGGCGAAACCGCCGACCCGGTCAACGACGTGCTCAACGGCATCGCCTGGGACGCCAGGGGCCAGCGCCTGTTCGTCACCGGCAAGCGCTGGCCGAAAGTCTACGAGATCGAGCTGGTCGCGCCCGACGAGCGCTGACTCAAGCCGTTGGGGCGACCGCCTCGGCGCTGCTCACCGCGTCCTTCATCGGGCAATAGCTGCGGATGTAGTCCATGTGCGTGGGCAGCCGCGACACCGTGCTGTCCACGTGCCGGCGGATGCCTTCGAGGAAGTGGTTCAACTCGTCGTCGCCCATCAGGTCGGGCGCCGGGTGGCGCTGGCGCGGTGTGAGGCCCTGGCCCAGCATCACCTGCACCCACGAGTTCTCGGCGAACAGCTCGTTGGGAATGCGGAACACCCGCCCGGTCTCGGCAAACAGGTCGATGCGGTGGCGCAGCGATGGCGGCAGTTCCATTGCCGCGCAGTCTCGCCAATACGGCGTGTCGCGGCGGTTGCTGACGGCGTAGTGCAGGATCACGAAATCGCGGATGTGCACGATCTCGCTCTGCACCTGTGCGTTGTATTCGTCGATGTCGACCTGGTTGATCACGTGCGGGAACGACTGCAGCAGCCGCGTGATGCCGCGCTGGATCAAATGGATGCTGGTGGACTCCAGCGGCTCCAGGAAGCCGCTGGCCAGGCCCAGCGACACGCAGTTGCGCTCCCACGCCTTC
Source organism: Dyella sp. (assembly GCA_036279335.1). Taxonomy (GTDB): domain Bacteria; phylum Pseudomonadota; class Gammaproteobacteria; order Xanthomonadales; family Rhodanobacteraceae; genus Dyella_A. The sequence goes on along the minus strand of DASUJJ010000374.1, from coordinate 29,957 downwards.
ACCCGCTGGCCGGGGCGGAAGCGGATCACCCGCGGCTCGGTGCGCTGCGTGCCTTCGATGCTGCCGAGCAACGTGGCGCGCGCGGCGGCCTCGTCGGCGTGCCGGCTGGAAAACACGATGCCGTTGCCCACGCGGTGCTGCAGCGGAATGCGCCACTGCCAGCCGGCGTCGCGGGCGCTGCAGCGCACGTAGGGCACGGCCGGGCGCACCGACTCGGTCTGTACCGCGATGGCGGTGTCGTTGAACAGCCACGGCGACCAGTCCTCGAAGCCCACGCCCAGCGTCTGGCCGATCAGCAGCGCGCGGAATCCCGTGCAGTCGATGAACAGGTCGCCCTCGATGCGGCTGCCGTCAGCCATCACCACCGCGGCAATGTCGCCGTTGGGCGCCATCGCCACTTCGCCGATGCGCCCTTCCACGCGGCGCACGCCGAAGCCTTCGCTAAAGCGGCGCAGGAAGCGCGCATACAGCCCCGAATCCATGTGGAAGGCGTAGTTGATGCCGCCGTTGGGCAGGTGCGCAAAGCGGTTTTCCTGCGCCGCACGCAGCTCCAGGCAGTAGTCGCCGAAGTCGCGCGCCAGGCCGCGCTCGCGCCCCTTCAGCCAGAAGTGCTGGAAGCCGGCGGTCCAGTGGTCCTTGCCGGTGGTGCCGAAGGAGTGGAAGTAGTCGTGGCCCACGTCGCGCCAGCCATCGAAGGCGATGCCCAGCTTCATGGTGGCATTGGTGGCGGCCATCACCTCCTGCTCGTTGATGTCGAGCAGGCGATGGAAGGTCACCAGGGTGGGAATGGTCGCCTCGCCCACGCCGACCGTGCCGATCTCCTCGGACTCGACCAGAGTGATGTCCAGCACCTTGCCCAGCGTGCGCGAAAGGGCGGCCGCGGCCATCCAGCCGGCGGTACCGCCACCGGCGATCACCACGCGGCGAACCGGCGGACGGTCGGTGGAAGGGGCGGCTTCGGCGGCGTGGTTCATGGGCTTCTCGTGGATCGTCAGCAGGAATCGATGATTGGAAAACTCAGCGGTTGAGGCGTTGCAGCAGCCGCGCGCGCAGATCGCGCGCACGGTTCTCGTCGATCGGGCCGAGCACGCGGCGCGCCGCCTCGGGAATGTGCGCCGTGGTGGCCTCGCCCGGCTCGAACACGTAGTGGCGGAAGATTTCCTGCCAGGTGCGGCGCTGCTCCGGCGGCAGCTCGCGGATGCTCATCAGCGCCAGCATCAGCGCGTTCATCGGCGTGTCCATGTACGCGGGCACGTCGCGCCACCAGTAGTTCACCAGCACGTTGAACGCTTCCAGCGCCTCGATGTGGTGCCACCACATGCTGGGGATGAACAGCGCGTCGCCGGGCGCCAGCTCGGCCACCTGCGCGTGCGCCATCGCCTCGGCGAAGCGCGGGAAGCGCGCCAGGTCCGGCTGCTGGAAATCGACCAGGCTGATCGCCTGGCCGGCCGGGGTGAAATCCAGCGGGCCGATGTAGAGGTTGGCCAGCTGCTCGGGCGGAAACAGGGTGAAGCGCCGGCGCCCGGCCACCACGCAGGCGAGGTTGTCCGGCAGATCCTGGTGCGCGGCCACGCGCGTGCGGTTGCCGATCCAGATGCTGGCGAGCACCTGTTGGCGGTCGTCCAGGTTGAGCGGATTTTCCTCGCGGAAGCCGGGCAGGTAGGTGTCCAGCGTGGTCGAGCCGACGTAGATCGCCGGCGCGTCGGCGGCGTCGGCGCGCTGGCCCAGCGTGTCCAGCACCGCCGCCAGCGGCACCCGCTGTGGAGCGAAATTGAAGCCGGTGAGATCGTCGTTGTAGAAGAACCGTCCGCCGGTTTCCGGCGGTGCCACCTGCGCCACCACCGGCGCCTGGCGCTGATCGAAGCGGCGCAGGTAGGCGATACCCTCGGCCGCCGAACGGCGGCTCGCCTGCACCATCGGCCAGTCGGCTACCAACCCGCGCAGCAGCAGCGGGCGAGTGGCGTGCAGCACCTCGTCCGGCAGCGCCTGCGGATCAAGTCCGCGCAGCTCCTGCACCGGCGCCGGCTCAACCATGCCGGGAGGCGCGCAGCGCGCGCTCGATCAGGTCGCGGAAACACGACATCGAAGCGATGACCATGTAGATCGGTTCCAGCTGGCCCGCCGCGGCGAGCGCGCCCAGCGCCTCGCCGTCCAGCGCGCGCAGGCGCTCCTCGTTGATCGTGTAGTAGCCGGCCAGGCGGCTCTGGTTGCTGTCCTCCAACTGCACGTCGAGCACGAACGATTCCAGCAGGTCGCGCGCCAGCAGCGCCTCGACGAACGCCGGCGTGGACTGCAGCCCTTCGTGCAGCGCCAGCAGCACCGAGTTCACCTGTTCCAGATAGTCGGTGGTGCCGCCGTGCTCGCGAAATACCGGCTGGCCGGTGCCGGCACGCACGCGCGGGTGGTCGAGGTCGACGTGGATCACCGGCTCGCCGTCGGCCATGCCGATCAGGAATGGCTGGCGCTGCACCGCCAGCGGCACGTAGTGCGCGTCCCAGCGGTCGCCATCGAGAAACAGGTTCTGCCCCGCCGTGAGGCCGAACAGCGCTACCGGCTGGAAGCCGCCGTGCGCGTCCTTCTGGAACACGATCGGAAAGTTCGCCTGCACCTGGCGGAACTCCGCCGGAAAGGTCAGCGCGGACATCATTCCGTCGCCGAACGCGGCGCCGCGCGCGGTCTCCACGCGCAGGTCGCGGTGATCGATGTTGTTGAGCAGGACGGGGCGGGTCATGGGCGGAACCTGGGAGCGAGGATGGAGGCAACCCGGCGAGCGAGCGCGAGCGGACTGGGTCGTTCGATCATTTGAGGCGAATCCGCGCCGCTATTCAACGACAGCCTGCGCGCTCCGCTGCCGAGCACGCACCGCTGCCGCCGCCGCGTGGCTGCCGCCATGCGCCTAAACCCTCGGCAGGCCGCGCGTGGTGACGTGCTCGATCAGCGCGCGGTGGGATGGCAGCGCCCGCAGCATGCGTCGGGCCAGCTCGGCAGCTTCGCGGAAATGCCCGTCGGCGGCGCGGCGCGCCGTCTCCGCATCACGCCTGGGGCGCAGCTGCGGGCGAAAGCCCATGCCGTAAAGCACGTAGTGGTAACTGGCCGATGGAAACACCTCGTCCACCCGCACCAGGTCGTAGCGCGACGGCGGCTGGTGGCGCCACAGCTGCAGCAGCTCGCGCAGCGAATCGGGAATGGATGCCGCGGCGCGGTGGTCGCGCCAGTAATCGGAATCGTCGCGGCGCGACAGCACGTAGTGCAGCTTGAGGAAATCGATGACACGCGCCCAGCGATACGCGAACGCGTCGTTGTAGCGGCGCGCCACCAGGTCCATGTCCGCGCGGGTGGCCGGCAGCTGGTCGGCCAGCGCCGCCGCGCCCAGTTCCACCAGCGCCAGCGAGGAGGCCTCCAGCGGCTCGACGAACCCGGCCGACAGCCCGATCGCCACGCAGTTGCGATGCCACGACTGGCACCGGTAGCCCGGCTCGAAGGCGATCCGATGCGGCGCGCCCAGGGCCTCGCGCGCGGGCCCGCCGCTGGCGCGGATGTAGTCGAACAGCGTTTCCTCCGCCTGCGCCTCGCTGGCGTGCGCGCTGGAGTACACGTGGCCCACGCCGCGCCGCGCGGACAGCCCGATATCCCACACCCAGCCGTGGCGCACGGCGGTGGAGACCGTCTGCGAGGAGATCGGCGTATCCGGTGCGTCGTACGGCACCTGCACCGCAATGGCGCGGTCGTTGAACAGCACGCCGCGCACGTCGACGCGCTCGATGCCGTAGTGCTGGCCGAGCAGCAGCGCGCGCGCGCCGGTGCAGTCGACGAACAGGTCGCCGGCCAGCTCGCCGCTGGCGCGCGTGTGCAGCGCGGCGATGTCACCGTTCTCGTGCGCACGCACGCCGAGCATGTGATCGGACAGATGCCGCACGCCCAGCTTCTCCACGCAGTGGCGGCGCAGGAACGCGCCGAACCTGGCGGCATCCAGGTGATAGGCGTAATTGGCCACCGCCGCGTATTCGGGCGTGGCGAACTGTTTGGGAGCGAGCCCCGCGGCGCACAGGTGCGGTTGGAAACTGGTCAGTTCCGCATACGGGCGCTGCGGTGCGTGCAGCCACCCGGTGACCAGATCCGCATCGAGAAAGCCCTGCGGCAGCACGAACGGATGGGTGTAGGCGTCGCCTTCGCTGCCATCCACCCAGCCGACGAAGCGCGAGCCCTGCTTGAAGGTGGCGTCGCACTCGCGCACGAAATCGGACTCGCCCACGCCGATCCGACGCAGCGTGTCGCGCATGGTGGGCCAGGTGCCCTCGCCCACGCCGACGGTGGGCACCTCGGGCGACTCCAGCACGGTGACCTCGACGCCGCTGGCCGGCCCGTGTGCGGCCGCGATCACGGCCGCCGCCAGCCAGCCGGCGGAACCACCGCCGACAATCACGATCCGCTTGATCGCCTGATCCACCCGAGCCGTCTCCGTAGTTCGTTGTCCAACAACGCAGCGGGCCGCCCAGCTTCGGCGGCCCGCTGCGACGTGACCCGGCCGGCGGCAGCTGCCGCCGGCCCACCGATGACCTCAGAACTTGTAGCGCACCCCGAACATGTAGCGCGGTCCGGTCTGCGTGGCAAATTCCAGCTGGCGCTCGTTGCGGCTGTACAGCCGCTGCGTCTCGTTGGTGAGGTTGATGCCTTCGAGCGACATCGACAGATGCTCGTTCCACTCGTAGCTGATGTTCATGTCGAGCTGGCCGTATGGCGCGGTGTACACCGGGTTGGGGCCGGCACCGTCGAAGCGTCCGGTGAGGAACTTGCCACGCCAGTTGTACGCCGCGCGCACCTGCCACGGCCCCTTGTCGTAGAAAGCCACGAGGTTGGCCGAGTCGCTCAGGCCCTCCAGCGCGAACTGCTGGCCAATGATGTAGTTGTCGTAGGTCAGGCCGGAGTTGACGATGGTGTAGTTCGCCGCCACGCCGAAGCCGGTCTGCCCCAGCAGGTGCTGGATGTTGAACTCCCAGCCGTCCAGCGAAGCCGACTGCTGGTTGGCCGGCGTGGTGATGCGGAAGTTCGCCACCGGGTCGCCGGGCTGGCCCACGATGGTGCCTGTGGCATTGCCGATGGAGTCGGTGCCGGTCTGCGTCACGCCCGGCTGGCCGTCGTAGTTGGCAAAGATGTAGTTGCGGATGCACACCGTGTCGGTGGATGCGCAGCCGTTGGCCAGCGCCGCGTTCCAGTAGGCGCCACCGACCGGCGTGTGCAGGCCGAACGGCTGCTCGACGATCTGCGTGGTGCCGACGTAGTTGTCGATGTTCTTGCGGAAGTAGCCCACCGAGGCATAGCTGCCCTCGGCGTAATACCACTCGAACGACAGGTCGAAGTTGTGCGAGAGCAGCGGTTTCAGTGCCGGATTGCCCTGACTACCCGTACCACCGTCCACGCGCACCAGCGGGTTGAGCGTCTGTCCGCCCTGGATGTCGCCCCAGCCCGGCCGGCCGATGGTTTCGCCGTAGCTGCCGCGCAGCTTGATGTCGTCGGTGAGGTCCAGGCTCAGGTCCAGGCTGGGCAGCACGTACTTGTACGAACCGGTGAGCCGGGTGAAGCCGGAGCCGTCCTGCAGCAGCGTGAACTCGTTGGCCGAACCCCACGAGATGCCGGTGGCGGTCGGCACCAGCGCACTGGAGGTGACGTCGGTCTTTTCGTAACGCACGCCCGCGGCGATGTTCAGCGGCACGCCGATGTCGTAGGTCTGGCTCCACTGCAGGTAGGCGCTCTTGGACTTTTCCTTGACCCGGCGATCGGTGGTGAACACCGGCGAGGCGTAGTAGTCCGAGGCGTTGTGGCCCGCAGCCACCCACGCGTCCTCCGCCAGCTGGCGTACCTGATCGAAGTTCCAGGTGAAGAACGAGTCGGTGAAGTTCGGATCGTTGTGGCCACCGAACTGGTCGAAGTACTGGCCCATGTGGTCCAGGTGCCAGACCGAGTCCGGATAGTCGGCCGGGCTGGTGGCGCCGCCCCAGGTGTCGAGCTGCACGTTGGAGTAGGCCGAACGGTTCTTGACGTCGGTCTCGGCCACGCCGAAGTCCAGCCGCGAGTAATCCTCGAAGGTGAAGTCGCCGGTGAGCTGCAGCTGGTCCACCGTGGACTTCATGTAGCTGTTGCGGAACGACGAGCCGGTGACCAGCATGCCGGCCGGGTCGATCTGGCTCATGCCTGCCGGCAGCTGCACATTGAGCACCGGGAAGTCGCGGCTGAAGTCCACCGTGGTGGTGCCGCGGAAGAAGCCGGCGGTGCCCAGCACGCTGTTGGAACCGAACGGGCTGTCCGCACCGGATTCGGCGGTGGAGTGGTGCACGTCCAGGCCCAGGTTGAGCGAGTCGGTGACCCTCCACGCGGTGTTGAAGCCCAGCGACTTGTTCTGGTTCTTGGTGGCGCTCTTGCCGCCGCCCATCGCCAGGTCGCTGTTGGCCGGGTTGATGATTTCCGAATACACCAGCGGCGCGGCCACCGGGCCGTCGGTCCAGGAACTGGCCGACGGGCCGAAGTTGAACCACACCGACATCTCGTTGCGCTGCAGCTGCACCTTGTTCTCGGAGTAGGTGTAGTCCAGCGTGGTGGTGATGTCGTCGGTCGGCTTGTACTGCAGCACCAGCTGGCCGTTGGTGCGCTGGCGCTTCACGCCGTTGACGTTGTAGTTGAGGTTCTGCGGCACCGAGTAGATGTCGTTCGGGCCCGGCCGGTTGGTGATGTTCTCCGACCCCGGCTGACCCGGCTGGGGAATCGTGCCCCAGTTGTTCTCGTCACCGTGGAAAGTGCGCCAGCCGTTGCCCACGCCGACCTGGCTGAAGCCGTAGTCGCGCTCCTGGTAGCTGCCGCTGATGGCCACGCCGAACTTGCCGTCGGCGCTGGTGGTGCTGAAGATGCCCGACACTTCGGGCGTCAGCTTGCTGCCACGCAGGGAGTCGGGGATGTTCTCGTTGGACGTGTCGTACACGCCCTTGACGCCAAAACTGGCGTGCGTGCCCGGGTTGTCCAGCGGGCGCGCGGTCTTGATGTTGATCGTGGCACCGATGCCGCCGGTGGGCGTGCTGGCGCGGCTGGTCTTGTAGACGTCGATTTCGGCGATCGCCTCGGAGGCGAGGTTGGCGAAATCGAAAGCGCGCGAGTTAGAGGCGCCGGTGTCGGCGATGCTGGACGTCGGCATCTGGCGCCCGTTGAGCAGCACCAGGTTGAAGTCGGGGCCCACGCCGCGCACGGTCACGCGCGAACCTTCGCCATTGACGCGGTCGATCGACACGCCGGAAATGCGCTGCAGCGATTCGGCCAGGTTGGTGTCGGGGAACTTGCCGATGTCCTCGGCCACGATGCCGTCGACCACGCCCTGCGCGTCGCGCTTGAGGTTGGCCGAGGATTCCAGCGAGCTACGGATGCCGGTAACCACCACCGCCTGCAGTTCGGTGGCGTCCTTGCTGGTCGCCTGGGCGTTGCCGGGCACGACCTGCGCGGCGGCCTTGTCCGGTTTCTTGGTCGACGCGTCTTGCGCCGCATCGGACGACTGCGCCATCACGGCGCCGGACAACGCCATCAGCACCGCGGAAACGACCAGGCGTTTCCGCGGCATACGTACGTTCTGCTTCATTGAGCGAGCCTCCCCAGAATCCCCAAATCCCCGAATACCGCGGCATGGTGCGCGGCTGACGACACCGTCTGGGCGACCTTATTGCAGACATTGACAGCGCTGTCATCCTGCAGCGCAACAAAATTTTCACGCCGTCCGCACAGGTTTATTGATCGCGCAGCCAGCGCGCGGCGTCGAGCGCGAAATAGGTGAGGATGGCGTCGGCGCCGGCACGCTTGAAGGCGGTGAGCGTCTCCAGCACCACCGCCTGCTCGTCCAGCCAGCCGTTCTGGCAGGCGGCCTTGAGCATCGCGTACTCCCCCGACACCTGATACACGAAGGTGGGCATGCCGAAGGCGTCCTTCACCCGGCGCAGCACATCGAGATACGGCAGGCCCGGCTTGACCATCACCGCGTCGGCACCCTCGTGGATGTCCAGCTCGACTTCGCGCAGGGCCTCGTCCGCATTGCCCACATCCATCTGGTAGGTGTGCTTGTTGCCCTTGCCGAGATTGGCCGAGGAACCCACCGCATCGCGGAACGGCCCGTAGAAGCTGGAAGCGTATTTGGCCGAATAGGCGAGGATGCGCGTGTGGATGTACCCGGCCTCCTCCAGCGCCTCGCGGATCGCGCCGACGCGGCCGTCCATCATGTCCGACGGCGCCACGAAATCCATGCCCGCGGCGGCCTGCGCCAGCGACATCTTCACCAGCGCCTCGATGGTCGGCTCGTTCATCACGTAGCCGTGTTCGTCGATCAGGCCGTCCTGGCCGTGGCTGGTGTATGGATCCAGCGCCACGTCGCCGATCAGGCCGAGCTCGGGGTACTTCGCCTTGAGAGCGCGCGCCGCGCGCTGCATCAGGCCCTCGGGATTCCACGCCTCGGCCGCGTCCTCGGTCTTGGGCGCATCGGTGATCGGGAACAGCGCCAGCGCCGGGATGCCCAGCGCCACGCATTCACCGGCCAGCTCCAGCAGCAGGTCGATCGACAGCCGCTGCACGCCCGGCATGGACGGCACGTCCACGCGCCGGTTCTCACCCTCGATCACGAAGGCCACCATGATCAGGTCACTCACCAGCAGCGTGTGCTCGCGCATCAGGGCGCGGGAAAACGCGTCACGGCGCATGCGGCGGGGGCGGATGGCGGGATAGCTCATGGGTCGGTCCGGCGGTGAAATCAGCGCGTGATTGTACGCCTGCCACACGCGCCGCCTCGGGCGACTGCGGCGATCGGAGCCGCGTAGCTAGGGCTCCAGTCGCGCACCGCTGCCCGCATCGAACACGTGCAGCATCGCCGGATCGGGCACCAGGTGAATGAGCTCGCCCGGCTGCGGCACCACGCACGGGGGCAGGCGCACCACCAGCGGCTTCTCGCCGCTGCGCAGGTTGAGGAACACCTCGTTGCCGACCGGCTCGACCACGTCGACGCGGGCACTGAGCGCGGCCGGGCCACCGACATCGACCGGGTGCAGGTCTTCCGGGCGCACGCCGATCACCAGCTCGCGTCCGGCCCAGTCGGCCGGCCACGCCGCTCCGGGCAGTGCCAGCACGCCGTGCGGGCCGACCAGTTCGGTGGTCGTGCCGATGCGCACGGTTCCCGACAGGAAATTCATCGCGGGGCTGCCCAAGAAACCGGCCACGAAGCGGTTGGCCGGGCGGCGGTAGAGATTCATCGGCGTGTCGATCTGCTGGATCACGCCGCGGTCCATCACCACGATGCGCTGGCCCAGCGTCATCGCCTCGATCTGGTCGTGGGTGACGTAGATCATCGTGGTGCCCAGCCGCCGATGCAGCCGCGCGATCTCCACGCGCATGTGCAGGCGCAGGCGCGCATCGAGGTTGGACAGCGGCTCGTCGAGCAGGAACACCTTCGGATCGCGCACCAGCGCGCGGCCCAGCGCCACGCGCTGCTGCTGGCCGCCGGACATCGCGCCCGGGCGCGCGTCGAGCAGCGGCTCCAGCTCCAGCAGCTGCGCCACTTCGCGCACGCGCTGATCCACCGAGGCGCGATCCATGCCGCGCAGGCGCAGGCCGAAGCCGAGGTTTTCCGCCACCGACATGTGCGGATACAGCGCGTAGTTCTGGAACACCATGGCGATGTCGCGCTCTTTCGGCGGCAGCTCGTTGACCACGCGCCCATCGATGCGCAGCGTGCCGGCACTGATCGATTCCAGTCCCGCGATCATCCGCAGCAACGTGGTCTTGCCGCAGCCGGACGGACCCACCAGCACCAGCAGCTCGCCGGAAGCGATCTCGACGCTGGCGTCGTCCACCGCGACGTATCCGTCGGGATAGACCTTGCGCAGCGCGTCCAGCCGAACCACCGCCATCCCGACCTCCGAGTGAGAGGCGCCCCGCTTGGCGCCATCATTTGCGATGGTGCATGGGAGCCGGGCATTCGGCTACCCTCGGCACGTAATCGTTTACAGCACGCCGCGCCGCGGCCATCGGACCGCCAGTGATGACAGGACGCTATCTCTTCCCCGCGGATTTCGTCTGGGGGGCCGCCACCTCGGCCTACCAGATCGAAGGCTCGCCGCTGGCCGACGGCGCCGGGCCGAGCATCTGGCAGCGCTTTGCGCACACGCCGGGGATGATGGCCAACGGCGACCACGGCGACGTGGCCTGCGACCACTACCGGCGCTATGCGTCCGACGTGCGGCTGATGAACGCGCTGGGCCTGAAGAGCTACCGCTTCAGCATCAACTGGGCGCGCGTGCTGCCGGAAGGCACCGGCCGCATCAATCCGGCGGGACTCGATTTCTACTCGCGCCTGGTCGACGCCCTGCTCGAACACGGCATCACGCCGAACGCCACGCTGTTCCACTGGGATCTGCCCGCCGCGCTGGACGATCGCGGCGGCTGGCTCAACCGCGACAGCGCGCACTGGTTTGCCGACTACGCCGAGATCATGTTCAAGGCGCTGGACGACCGCGTGCCGATGTGGACCACGCTCAACGAACCCTGGGTGGTGACCGACGGCGGCTACCTGCACGGCACGATCGCTCCGGGCCATCGCAACCTTTACGAGGCGCCGATCGCCGCGCACAACCTGATGCGCGCCAGCGGCGCGGCGATCCAGGCGTATCGCGGCGTGGGTCGGCAGCAGATCGGCGTGGTGTTCAACATCGAGCCGAAGTATCCGGCCAGCGAGCGCGCCGAGGACGTCGCCGCCGCCGCCCGCGCCCATGCGTACATGAACCAGCAGTTCGCCGATCCGGCGCTGCTCGGGCGTTATCCGCCGCAGCTCAAGCAATGCTTCGGCGACGCCTGGCCGGAGTTTCCGCCCGGCGACTTCGAACTGACCCGGCAGCAGGTCGACTTCGTCGGCATCAACTACTACACGCGCGCCGTGGTGCGCGACGACCCGGCGCAGTTCCCGCTGCGCGCCGCGCCGGTGCGCCAGCCGAACCGCACCCACACCGAGACCGGCTGGGAGGTGTTCGAGCAGGGGCTGATCGACACGCTGGCCGCGTTCGCGCAGCGCTACGGCGACATCCCTCTCTACATCACCGAGAACGGCGCGGCGTTCTACGACCCGCCGGTGGTCGACGGCGAGCTGCTGGAGGATCCGCTGCGGGTGGACTACCTGCGCCGCCACCTGCGCGCGCTGCACACGGCGATGGCGGCCGGCGCCAACGTGAAGGGCTACTACGCGTGGTCGCTGCTGGACAACCTGGAGTGGTCGCTGGGCTTTGCCAAGCGCTTCGGCCTGGTCCACGTCGACTTCGCCACGCAAAAGCGCACGCCCAAGGCCAGCGCGCGGTTCTACGCCCAGGTGATCGCCAGCGGCGGCGGCGCGCTCGATCCGTGAGCGTCCGCGCCGGCCCCGCTACTGGACGCGCGCGCAGGTGCAGGGCACCCTTATCCATTCGCTTGTGCTCAAGGTTTTCGCATGTCGGCTGACGCCCACGCTTCCGTTCCCACCCTGCTGGTCGACCTTGGCGGCACCAACGTGCGCTTCGGCGTGGCCGATCCGGCGCGGCCCGAGCCGCTGCTGAAAGACAGCATCCGCCGCTACCGCGTGGCCGAGCACGAGTCGCTGGTGGCCACCGCGAAGCAGTACCTGGCCGATACCGGGCTCACCGTGAAGCGCGCCATCGTCGCCGCCGCAGGACGCATCGAGGACGGCGAGACGGTCAAGGTCACCAACAACCCGTGGGCGATCTCCGCCCACCAGACCGCTGCTGCGCTGAATCTCGACGCCGTGCACTTGGTCAACGACTTTGCCGCGCAGAGCATGGCGGTGACCTTGCTCAAGGGCGACGATCTGGTGCGCGTGGGCGAGCTCCCGCCGCCGGTGATCGGCGAAGACGAGGAGCAGACCTTCGCCATCGTCGGCCCCGGCACCGGGCTGGGCGTGGGCGGCCTGCTGGTGCGCCAGGGCCACTGCAGCGTGCTGCAGACCGAGGGCGGCCACGCCGGCTTTGCGGCGCACTCACCCGAGGACATCGCCATCCTCGACTACCTCAACCACAAGTACGGCCGCGTCTCCAACGAGCGGCTGATCTGCGGCCAGGGCCTGGTCAACCTGTACGACGCGATCTGCCATATCACCGGTGCCACCGCGCAGCCGTTCAAGCCCGAGGACATCACCGCCCGTGCGAAGGACGGCAGCTGCCCGCTATGCACGCGCACGGTGGAAACCTTTGCCGGCATCTTCGGCAGCGTGGCGGGCGACCTGGTGCTCACGCTGGGCGCGTGGAGCGGCGTGTACCTCACCGGCGGACTGATCCCGATCCTGCTGCCGTGGCTGGAGCGCGGACGTTTCCGCGAGCGCTTCGAAGCCAAGGGCCGCTTCCGCGACATCATGCAGAAGGTGCCCACGCAGGCGATCATGAATCCCGAGCCGGGCCTGCTCGGTGCCGCCGCGCTGGCGGTGATGGAATCGGGCCGGCCGCTGCTCGGTCGCTGAGCTGCGGCCGCGCGCGCGGCCGTCACGCGGCCGGAGGCACGCTCGCCTGCCTGGCCCGCCCGGATCGAAGGAGAACTCCATGCCGCGCAGCGACACCGCATTCCTGTTCGATCTCGACGGCACCCTCGTCGACAGCGTCTACCAGCACGTGCTGGCGTGGAAAGAAGCGCTCGACGCCGAGGGCGTGGAGCTGTCGGTGTGGCGCATCCACCGCAAGATCGGCATGAGCGGCGGCCTGTTCACCGACATGCTGCTGCGCGAGACCGCGCTGGACATCACGCCCGAGCGGCTGGAGCGCATGCGCCGTCGCCACGCCGAGGCGTTCAACCGCCAGCACGCGCAGGGCTCGGTGAAGCCGCTGCCCGGTGCGCGCGAGCTGCTGGCGTTCCTCACCGGGCAGCAGATTCCGTGGGCGATCGCCACCAGCGGCCGCATGGAAACCGCCGCGCGCAACCTCGAGGCGCTGGCCGTGGATCCCTCCAAAGTGCCAGTGGTGACGCGCGACCAGGTGCGCCACGCCAAGCCCGATCCGGACCTGTTCCTCACCGCCGCCGCGCGGCTGAATTTCGACATCCACCACGCGCTGGTGGTGGGCGACAGCGTGTGGGACATGCTGGCGGCCAAGCGCGCCCGCGCACTGGGCATCGGCATCCTGGCAGGCGGCTACGGCCGCGAGGAACTGCAGCAGGCCGGCGCGCTGCGCGTGTACGACGATCCGGCCGACCTGCTCGCCCACGTGGATGAAGTCGCCGCCCGAGACTGATCCCGCAACGGGATTTTTGCACGCTGCTGACACGGCTTGAACGCGACCGGACTAGCCTGAGGTGACCGGCCTTGCGCCCGTACGGACACTCCCATGCGCCTCGACCTCCGCCACGTTCTGCTCGCCGCGGCGAGCGCCTGCGCGCTCGCCGCCTGCTCGCCCACCGAACCGCCGCCCGCGCGCGATGCGCCTACCCCGCGCGCGCAGGCCACCGCACCGACCAACCTCATGCTTGGCTCGCCCGAGTGGTACGCCTGGGTCGACCGCACGCTGGGCATCAGCGATGACGGCCACGGGCCGGACCGCGGGTCAGCCGAATGGAACGCGGCGGTGCAGCAGCGGCTCGGTCAGGAAGCGCCGCAGCACCCGCCTGGTTCGCCCCAGTGGCAGCAGGCCGTAGATGCCCTGCTGCGCACGCGCCCCACGCCGCCCTGAGGGAGCGGCGCGACGATTCCACACGCTCGCCGCGTGCGCCCAAGCCGCCGAGGTGACGGCACCCAGCCAGCGGCGGGGCATCTGATCGGCGAACACGGGAACGGCCGGGCGATCGAACGATCACGCGGGCCGTCGCGCATGGCGTGTGCCGCATCGCCCGGGATGGGCTGCAGCGTGTCGCGCGACTCGCGGCCGGGTGCCTGGCACCACGATCACGCCGATGGCTTCAACCCGGCGCGAGCAGCGCGTCCAGATCGCCCTGGTCGAAGCTCAGCCGTTCGCGCGTGCCGCCGCCCTCGAGCACGGCGTTGGCCAGCTCGGCCTTGCGCAGCTTGAGCTCCTCGATGCGCTCTTCCACCGTGTTGGAGGTGATCAGGCGGAACACGAACACCGGCTTGTCCTGGCCGATGCGGTGGGCGCGGTCCGAGGCCTGCGCTTCGGCCGCCGGATTCCACCACGGGTCGTAGTGGATCACCGTGTCGGCGGCGGTGAGGTTGAGCCCCACGCCGCCGGCCTTGAGCGACAGCAGGAACAGCGGCACGTTGCCTTCCTGGAACTGTTTCACCGGCTCGGCGCGGTCGCGCGTCTCGCCGGTGAGCGTGACGTAGGGAATGCGCCGACGATCGAGCTCGTTGGCGATCAGCTTGAGCATCTCGGTGAACTGCGAGAACAGCAGCACCTTGCGCCCTTCGCCCAGCAGCGCGGGCAGCATGTCCATCAGCAGTTCGAACTTGGCCGAATCGCGCACGCCGCGCGCGGCCTCCAGCTTGACCAGCCGCGGATCGCAGCAGACCTGGCGCAGTTTCAGCAGCGCGTCGAGCACCACGATGCCCGAGTGCGCGATGCCGCGCTGGGCGATCACCTGGCGCAGCTCGTCGGCCAGCGACAGCCGCAGGCTCTCGTACAGTTCGCGCTGGCGGCCGTCGAGCACCACGCGGCGGGTGATCTCGGTCTTCGGCGGCAGCTCGGACGCCACCTGGCTCTTGGTCCGGCGCAGGATGAACGGCGCGAGGCGGCGATTGAGCCGGGCCTGGCATTCCTCGTCATGCTGCTTCTCGATCGGACCGCGGTAGTGGCGGCGGAACGCGCCCTCGTCGCCGAGCAGCCCCGGCACCGCCAGGTCGACCTGCGACCACAGCTCGCCCAAGTGGTTTTCCAGCGGCGTGCCGGTGAGGCAGATGCAGCGCGGCGCGCGCAGGCTGAGCACGGCGCGGCGCGCCTGCGTGCGGGGGTTCTTCACCTGCTGCGCCTCGTCCAGCGCGATCAGCGCGAACGCCTGCTTGCGCAAGGTCACCACGTCGCGCGGCAGCAGCGCGTAGCTGGTGAGCACGATGTCCTGCGCGCCGAGCTGGGAAAAGTCGCCGCCGCGCTGCGGCCCGTGCAGCGCCAGCACCTTCAGCGACGGCGCAAAGCGCGCGCACTCGGCCTGCCAGTTGGGGATCAGGCTGGTCGGCACCACGATCAGCGCCGGCTCGGTCAGCGCGCCGCTCTGTTTCAGCGCCAGCAGGTGGGTGATCAGCTGCAGCGTCTTGCCCAGCCCCATGTCGTCGGCGAGCACGCCGCCCACGCCCGCCTCGGCCAGCGCGTTCAACCAGCGCAGGCCCTCGCGCTGGTACGGCCGCAGCTCCACCGTGAGGCCGTCGGGCACCGCATCGCTGGCGCGGTCGGCGGCGTCGCGCAGGCGCGCGGTGAAACCGCGCAGCTGTTCGGGCGCCTGCAGTTCGCCGCCAGCCGGCAGCGCGTCGACCAGCTCTTCCAGCCGGCCGGCCTGCACGCGCGGCAGGTGCAGCCGCTTCTTCGGCTTTTCCAGATATTCGGCCAGCGGCGCCAGCAGGCCGCGCAGCTCCTTCAGCTTCACCGGCACCCGGCGGCGGTCGTCCACCGGCGCGTACCACACGGCGTCCTCCGGCTCGTTCGGCACCGGGCTGAGGTTGAGCTGGTGCTCGGCCAGCGCCTGCGCCACGGCGGGCAGCAGGTTGTGCCGCTTGCCCTCGACCTCGATGCCGATCTCCAGGTCGAAGGCGTGGTCATCGGCATCTTCGGTGGCGTTGCCGTACCAGCGAACCGGGCCTTCCAGCACCTCGAACGGAAAGCTCGGCGCGTACTCCACCACGTAGCCTTCGGTCTCCAGCTTGGCGCGCAGCGCCAGCCAGCGCGCCGGCGTATTCACCTCCAGCGCGCCCGCGTAGCCCTTGCCGGGAAACAGCCAGGCATCCTCGGGCAGGGTGTCGGCCAGGTCCCACGGCAGGCCTTCGGTGTCCACGCCGGGCGTCAGGCCGGCGCGTTCGAGCTGCTCCATGGCGGAGAGCTCGTCAGCGCGGCGGCGCACGATCTCCACCAGCTGGCCGTTGCGCACGCGCCGCACCAGCGGCTCGCCGCCGCGGCCGGGCAGGCGCTCGCCGGCGTAGTCGAAGGCCAGCCGGGCGTAGGCCAGCGGCGGCGTGCCGGCGGCCAGACGCGCGTGGCGAGTCAGCGCGTGCAGGGTCAGCACCGGCCTGGGTGCCAGATCCTCGCGGCGCATGTCGTCAAATACCTGCGGCAGCGGCACGCGGTGCGCCAGCCGGCTGCGCGGCAGCGCGGCGCGCAGCCGATGGCTGTCGTCGTGCTTGAGCGGCGGCAGGTCGAGCCAGGCGGTTTCTTCCGCAGGGGCTTCGAGATGGCCCATCTCGGCGCGTTCGGCGTCGAGGTACCACAGGCCGTCGATTCGCAGCAGCCGCTGCCCCGCCGGCAACGTCGGCAGCAGCCGCTGGCTGCCGTCGGCTTCCAGCTGCCAGCGCCAGCGGAGCGGGTGCGACTTGCCGCGCGACAGCCGCAGCCCGCCCAGGCCGCCGAGGAAGCACGGCGCGGTATCGAGGATTTCCGCCAGCAGCGCATCGCCGACGTGACCGGCCAGCCGCGCGTAGCTGCGGCTCTTGCGCAAGGTCTGCGGCAAGCCCAGCACGGTGGCGGCCAGGCGCTGCTCGTGCGGTTCGAGCAGGGCGTGCACCAGGTGCTTGCTGTCCAGCGGCGAGGGCCGCGCAAAGCGGCCGTGTTCGGCCACCGCAAGCACGGCAGGGGCCACGTCGAGGCGACCTGCGCTGCTGCCTTCGTCGAGCACCACGTCGAGAAAGAAGCCCAGCACTCCCCGCTCAAGCGGCACGCACGGCAGCGGCGCCTCGAGCACGCGGCGCCACACCGGCGGCAGCGCGCGCTCGACCACGCTCTGCGCTAGGGGATCGCCTGACTTTCGGTCGTCCGGTTGCTGCATGGGCATGCTTCCGCTGGGCGATCAAAACCCTGAGCTTAGCAAGCCCGCCCGCGCCTGCCCACGGCAGCCGCGGCCGCGCTCAGGTGCCGGGGAACAGGCCCTGCGGATACTCCGGCTTCTGCTCGCGCGCCATCAGCGCGCGCAGGCCCTCCGCCGGGGTGACTTCGCCATGCAGCACGGCGCGCACGCCGCTGGCGATCGGCAGGTCCAGCCCGTGCTTGGCCGCCAGCCGGGCCACTTCGTCGGCGGTGAGCACACTCTCCACCACCTGGCCGATCTGGCGCACCGCCTCGTCCAGCGCCACACCCTGGCCCAGCGCCAGGCCGAGACGGCGGTTGCGCGAGAGGTCGCCGGTGCAGGTGAGCACCAGGTCGCCCAGGCCGGACAGGCCCATCAGCGTCTCGGGCTTGGCGCCGAGGGCCAGGCCCAGCCGCAGCATCTCGTTCATGCCGCGGGTGATCAGGCCGGCGCGCGCATTGAGGCCCAGCCGCATGCCGTCGGCGACGCCGGTGGCGACCGCCAGCACGTTCTTCATCGCCCCGCCCAGCTCGGCGCCGAGCACGTCACTGCCGGTGTAGGCGCGGAAGTTGGGCGCGTGCAGCATGCCGGCCAGCTCGCGCGCGAACGGTTCGTCATCCGAGTGCACAGTGACCGCGCTGGGCAGGCCGGCGGCGACTTCCTTGGCGAACGAGGGCCCGGTGACCACCGCCGCAGCCCGCCCCGGCAGCCTCTCGGCTACCAGCTCGTGCAGGAAGCGGCCGGTGCCCGGCTCGAAGCCCTTGCTGGCCCAGGCGATCGCTGCGTCGGCGTCGAGCAGCGGGGCGATCTCGTCCAGCATTGAGGCGAACGCGTGGCTGGGCACCACGATCAGCACCACCCGGGCGCCACGCAGCACCGCGGCCAGGTCGCTTTCGTAGTGCAGCTCGGCGGGCAGCTCGAGATCGGGCAGGTAGCGCTGGTTGCGATGGGTCTGCGCCATCGCCGCCAGCGCCTGCGCATCGCGCCCCCAGAGCCGGGTGGGCACGCCATTGCGCGCCGCCAGAGCGGCCAGTGCCGTACCCCAGGAACCGGCGCCGAGGACCGCCAGGGTCGGTCGGGTGCTCATGGGTGGATCAGCTGTTGAGCGTCGGTGCAGCCTCGCCACCGCCCATCGCGCTGCGGCGCATCTGCTCGGCGTACAGCGCATCGAAGTTGATCGGCTGCAGCAGGAACGGCGGGAAACCGCCCTCCAGCACCAGCGAGGAGATCACCTGGCGCGCGTAGGGGAACAGCAGGTTCGGGCAGTAGCTGCCGACGATGCCGGCGTGGTCTTCCGGGCTGAACCCGGCGATGCCGAACAGGCCGGCCTGGTGCACTTCGGCCAGGTACGCGGTGCGGTCGCCGAGGGTGCAGGTCAGGGTGAGGCTCAGCACCACTTCGTACAGGTCGTTGCCCAGGTCGGTGGCGCGCTGGCCCAGGTTGAGCTGCACCTGCGGCTGATCGCCGGTCTCGCTGATTTCCTGGAACATCTGCGGGGCATTCGGCGCCTCGAAGGAGACGTCCTTCACATAGATCTTCTGCAGTGCGAGCTGCGGCTGGCTGGCCTGATCGTTGGCCTGGCCGTTGGTGGTGACGTCTGCCATGGGATGTCCTCGTGGAATGAAGCGCCGGCCCGCGCATGCGGGCGTGCGGAAAGCGCAAAGAGCGCGATTGTTCCATACAAGTCCGCGCAGCGTCACTCGCCGGTGGCGGGCAGCAGTGATCAAGGATTGCGCACCCGGCCGGATTGCCGCGATAATACCCGGCTCGAACCCTGCCGCCCGGTTGACCCGGGCCGTCCGCGACGCGATGCGGACCTCACGGCACGGCTTGAAAGCTCCACCCTCCAGCATTGCGTGGCGCCCTGGCGTCGCTGGGCCGAAGTCGCCCTGGCCAACGGGCGTTACACCACCAAATACGGAGGTCATCATGGCCCGTGTATGCCAAGTCACCGGAAAGGGTGTGCAGACCGGCAACAACGTCTCGCATGCCAACAACAAGACCCGTCGCCGCTGGTTGCCCAACCTGCATGAGCGTCGCTTCTGGGTTCCCAGCGAGAACCGCTGGGTCAAGCTGCGTGTGTCCAACCACGCGCTGCGCACCATCGACAAGAATGGCATCGAGGCCGTGATTGCCCAGCTGCGTGCCCGCGGCGAAAAGATCTGAGGAGCTAGACCATGGCTAACAAGACCCAGGACAAGATCCGCCTGATCTCTTCGGCCGGCACCGGCCACTTCTACACCACGCAGAAGAACAAGAAGAACACGCCGGAAAAGTTCGAGTTCAAGAAGTACGATCCGGTCGTGCGCAAGCACGTGATCTACAAGGAAGGCAAGATCAAGTGACGTGACGGCCCGTTCGCGCTGCGCGAACGTCTGCTGAAAGGTCATCCGGCCCGGCCGGGATCTGCGATCCGGAAAAAACCCGCCCACCGTGGCGGGTTTTTTCATGGCCGGCATCCGGTCGCAGCTGTCCACCGCTGCCGCGGGCGGACGTTATGCTGGATACCCCCGGCCAATGCCGCTGCTCTCCCCGAGGAGGTGTGCCATGAACCGACCGACCCCCCTGGTCCGACTTGCCCTCGCCACCGCATTGGCTCTGGGCGCACCCGGACTCCTGCTTGCGAACGGGACGACGCGCGTCTCGGTCACTTACGATCATCCGGAAAACTTCACCGAGACCAAGGAAGTGAAGGCGTTTGCGCCCGCGCGTGCCGGCAACGACTATCTCGAGGAGCTGAAGCGGTACCTCGTGGACCGGGCGGACAAGATGCTGCCGCCCGGGGAGCAGCTGCAGGTGGTGATCACCGACGTGGACCGCGCCGGCTCTTTCGAGCCATGGCGGGGCCCGCGCCTGAACGATGTACGCATCATCAAGGACATCTACCCGCCCCGCATCAACCTGCATTTTCGCCTGCTCGACGCGAGCGGCAAGGTGATACGGGAGGGTGACCGCACCTTGCGCGATCCGGGCTTCATGAGCGGCGTCGGCACGCACACATCGACCGATGGCCTGCGCTACGAAAAGAACCTGATCGACCGCTGGCTGTGGCAGGGCCCGGACAAGCTCTGAGCGTTGCTCAATTGCCTGCCATCGCCCACGAAAAAGCCCGCCAGAAGGCGGGCTTTTTCCTTGTTGCGTGGTCGATCGCCGGTCAGCGGCTGGTGACCGCGTAACCCTTGAGGCGGGCCGCGAACTCCTGCAGCGAGCGGATGCCGCTCTGCTCGGCTTCGGCCACCCACTGCTGCAATCCCTTCAGCGTCTGCTCGGCGCCGCGCTGCTCCATCAGCGCCGCGAGGCGCGTGCGGAAATCGAACACCGTGCGCAGGGTCGGGCGCTTGGCCAGCACGGCCTGCAGCTTGTCGTGTCCCTCGCCATCCAGCCAGCGGCCACCATCGGCCAGCGCGCGGCGCACGCGACGCGGCATCGACTTGAGGTTCTCGCCAGCGTGCTGCGCTTCGTCGCGCAGGGTCGGCACGATCACGCCGCGGTAGTAGTCGGTCATCGCCTGGAAGCGATGGGTAAGCACGGCCCTCAGCGTCTCGGCGTCCGGCAGGTTCACGTTGGGGCGCACGTCCAGTGCCGGGGCCACGCGCAGCACCTTGGCCAGACCGACCGAACGCAGGGCGCAGATCACCGCCCAGCCAATGTCGAACTCCCACTTGCGCAGGGCGAACTTGGCCGAGCTGGGAAACGCGTGGTGGTTGTTGTGCAGCTCTTCGCCGCCGATCCAGAAACCCCACGGAATCAGATTGCGCGCGGTGTCGGCGCTCTCGAAGTTGCGGTAGCCGGCCCAGTGGCCGATGCCGTTGACGAAGCCGGCGGCCCAGAACGGGATCCAGATCATCTGCACCGCCCACAGCGCCACGCCGATCACGCCGAACAGCGCGAAGCTGATGAACAGCATCAGGGTCGGGCCCCAGTAAGGGTGGCCGCCATAGACGTTGCGCTCGATCCAGTCGTCCGGCGTGCCGCGACCGTACTGCTCCATGTCCTGCTTGTTCTCGGAGGCATCGCGATACAGCGACACACCATCCCAGAACACCTTCTTGATGCCGTAGATCATCGGGCTGTGCGGATCGTCCGCGGTCTCGACCTTGGCGTGATGCTTGCGATGGATCGCCACCCACTCCTTGGTCACCATGCCCGTGGTCAGCCAGCCCCAGAAACGGAAGAAGTGCTGGATGATCGGATGCAGGTCCACGCCGCGGTGCGTCTGGCAGCGGTGGTAGTAGATCGTCACCGTGAAGATGGTGAGCTGGGTCATCACCAGCATGTACACCAGCATCCCGACCCACGTCATATGGGTCAGGCCGGTGGTCAAGAAGTTGAGTACGGCATCCAGCATGTCAATACATCTCTATGTGGTTGAAAGCAGTCTAGTGCAGGGTGTCCGTACCCACCAGCATGGCTCGGGTGCAGCGCGCACAGCGCGACATCACTCGAAACAACGTGCCGGTTGTCTGAAAGTGGGGGCGCCGTGACAATCATGCAATGAACACAGCGCAACCCCTGCTCCGGATCGACCGGCTTTGCCGACAACGCGCCGGCCGCACAGCCGTGCAGGATCTATGCCTCGAGGTGGATCGCGGCGAAGTGCTCGGCCTGCTGGGCGTCAACGGCGCCGGCAAATCCACGACGTTGAGCATGATTGCGGGGGCGATGCGCCCCGATAGCGGCACGATTCACCTGAACGACGAGGATTTCCTCGAGCGTCCGGAGCTGGGCCAGCGGCTGATCGGCTGGCTGCCCGAGCGTGCCCCGCTGTGGCAGGAACTGACGGTGATCGAGCACCTGCAGGCGCACGGACGCCTGCACGGGCTGAACGGCACCGCACTGCGCCAGGCCACCGACGCGATGCTGGAGCGACTCGAACTCGGCAGCCTCGCCCGCCGCCTTGCCGGCGTGCTGTCACAGGGCCAGCGCCAGCGCCTGGGTCTCGCCTGCGCGCTGCTGCACCGCCCGGCGCTGCTGATCCTCGACGAACCCGCCAACGCGCTCGATCCGGTGCAGGTCGCCGGCCTGCGCCAGCTGATCCGCGAGGAAGCCGCGCGCGGCACGGCGGTGATCCTGTCCACCCATCTGCTGGCCGAGGTCACCGCGGTGTGCGGGCGGGTGGCGATCCTGCACGAGGGCCAGCTGCGCCATGCGGGCGTGGTGGATGCCAGCGACGTGCACGCGCTGGAGCGGCGCTTCTTCGAGATCGCGATGAACGGCCGGAGCCAGGCCGCATGAGCGCACTGGCGATGGTGCGGCTGGAGTCGCGTCGATTGTTCGTTCGTCCGCTGGCGTGGGTACTCGGTGCCCTTACCCTGGGTGAGCTGGCGTGGCGCTTCGTGCTGCTGCTGGGCAACTTCCTCGCCGCGCAGGTGAGGCTCGCCGCGCTGCCGGCCGGCCCCGGCTACACCGATCTGGTCGCCGTGCCCCTGCTCAGCAGCCTGTTCACCGGCGGGCTGGTGCCGTTCGGGCTGGCCGAGCTGGCTTTGCTGGTGGTGCCGCTGCTGACCATGTCCAGCGTGGCCGGCGAACGCGGCAACGGCACGCTGCCGCTGCTGCTGGCCAGCGGCCTGTCGCCCGCGCGCATCGTGCTGGGCAAGTACCTGGCCGTGCTGGGCTGGCTGGCGCTGTGGCTGGCGCTGGCGCTGGCCATGCCGCTCTCGCTCGCCCACGGCACCGCGCTGGACTGGGGCAAGCTGGCCGCCGCCGCGCTGGGGCTGGCCCTGCTGCTGGCGCTGCTGGCGGCGATCGGGCTGGCCTGCTCCAGCTTCGCCTCGCATCCGGCGATCGCCGCCACCGCCAGCCTGGTGATCACCCTCACGCTGTGCTGCGTGAACCTGGGCGCGCAGGCGGCCGGCGTCGACAACGGCGCGATCCACTGGCTGGCGCTGGGCACTCATCTCGAACCGCTGCTGCGCGGACTGGTCGCCACCGACGACGTGCTGTGGTTCGTGCTGCTGGCAGCGCTGGCGCTGGTGCTGGCGATTCGCCGGCTCGCCGCGGACCGGGAGCGCGGCTGATGCGCATGCACCGCACCCTGCGCCGCCTCGACGGCTGGCTGTTCGCGCTGCTGGCCGTGCTCGCCGTGGGCGCGGCGGGCTATCTCTCCACCCGCTACGCGCACGTGGCCGACTGGACCCACGGCGGCCGCGCCAGCCTCTCGCAGGAAAGCCGCGCGGTGCTGGCCCGGCTGACCGGTCCGGTCGAGATCGTCAGCTACGCCAACCCGCAGGGCAACCTGCGCCAGACCATCGCGGGCTTCGTGCAGCGCTACCAGCAGGTGAAGCCGGACATCTCGCTGCGCTTCGTCGACCCGCAGCTCGATCCCGGCGCGATGCGCGAACTGGGCATCACCATCGACGGCGAACTGCTGATCCACTACCGCGGCCGCGAGCAGCGGCTGGACGACCTCTCTTCGGAAGGCCCGATGACCAACGCGCTGGAGCGCCTCGCCCGCGGCGGCGAGCGCATCGTCGCCTTCGTCAGCGGCGACGGCGAGCGCCGCCCGGACGGCCAGGCCAACGCCGACCTGGGCACCTTCATGACCCAGCTCGAAAGCCGCGGCATGCGCGCGGTGCCGCTGAACTTCGCGCAGGTGAGTGCGGTGCCGCAGCACACCGATCTGGTAGTGCTGGCCAGCCCCACCGTGCCGCTGCCGCCCGGTGGCGTGCAGGCACTGGTGAACTACGTTCGCGATGGCGGCAATCTGCTGTGGCTCACCGAGCCGCGCGCGGCCGGCACGCCGCTCGCCGACGATCTCGGCCTGCAGCCGCTGGCCGACGCGCTCGGCATCAGCGTGCTGCCGGGCGTGCTCAGCGACGCCTCGGGCGCTGCGCTGGGGCTGGCCAATCCGCACATGATTGCACTGGGCGACTACCCGGCGCAGGCGATCACGCGCGGCTTCACTCTCACCACGCTGTTCCCCGAGGTGGCCGCGCTGGCAACCACCGGCGGCAGCGACTGGTCGACCACGCCGTTCCTGCGCAGCGGCCCGCAGGGTCGCATCGACACGGGCAGCGAAGCCGACACCACCCTGCCCGGCCGGCCGCTGGAATTCGGCTTCGCGCTGCGCCGCCTCTCGCCCAGCCCGGACAAGAGCGAGCAGCGCGTCGCGGTGATCGGCGACGGCGACTTCCTCTCCAACACCTATCTCGGCAACGGCGGCAACCGCGCGCTGGGCGAGCGCATCTTCGACTGGCTGCTCGGTGACGACGCGCTGGTGAACCTGCCGCCGCGTGGTGCACCGGACCGCTTCCTGCGGCTGTCGCAGGGCCAGTTGAACGCGGTGAGCCTGGGCTTTCTCGCGGTGCTGCCGCTGCTGCTGCTGGCGATCGGCGGACTGATCGTGTGGCGGCGCAGGCGCCGCTGAGGATGCGTCGCGCCGCGCGCCAGCGCCTGTTTCTGCTGCTCGGCGTCGCCGTGCTGGTGGCCCTAGCCGCGTGGCAATGGCAACGTGACGCGGCCGCCGCGCCGGGCGCGCTGACCGGCCTCGATCCGGCCGCCGTCAGCCGCGTCACGCTCACCTTGCAGGGCAGCGCAACGGAGCACTACGCCAAACGCGACGGCCACTGGTGGCGCACCGACGGCACGCCCGCGCGCGCCGACGACGGCCGGCTGGACGAACTCACCGAAATCGCCGCCGCCCCGGTGGCGAGCTGGCGTCCGCTGGGCGACTTCGACCCCGCCCGCATCGGCCTGGCCAAGCCGATGGCCACGCTGGTGCTGGACGACCAGACGCTGCGCTTCGGCGACATCCTGGCCACCGGCCCGCTGCGCTACGTGCAAGCAGGTGAGCGGGTGGCACTGGTGTCGCTGCGCTATACGCCACGTCCGGCGCGGCGTGACGCCATGACCGCGCACTAGCCGCGCGCTTGCCTGCCCGGCGGCGCGCCCCATATCGATCGGCATTCCCATTCCGGAGCACGCAGCATGAGCAAACAGTCCATCGGCGTCGTCGGCATGGCCGTGATGGGGCGCAACCTGGCGCTGAACATCGCCAGCCGCGGCCATGCGGTGTCGGTGTACAACCGCAGCCGCGCAAAGACCGACGAGGTGATCGGCGAGTATCCGGACGCCGGCCTGGTACAAACCTATTCGCCGCAGGAGTTCGTCGACTCGCTGGAACGTCCGCGCCGCATCCTGCTGATGGTCAAGGCCGGTCAGCCCACTGACGACACCATCGCCACGCTCAAGCCGCTGCTGGCCGAGGGCGACATCCTGATCGACGGCGGCAACACGCTGTTCACCGACACCGTCCGCCGCAGCGAGGAGCTGGCCGCGGCAGGCCTGCACTTCATCGGCACCGGCGTGTCCGGCGGCGAGGAAGGTGCGCTGAAGGGGCCTTCGATCATGCCCGGCGGCCCGCGCGACGCGTACGACCTGGTGGCGCCGATCCTCAAGGAAATCGCCGCCCGCGCGCCGGACGGCACGCCCTGCGTGGCGTACATGGGCCCCGGCGGCGCGGGCCACTACGTGAAGATGGTGCACAACGGCATCGAGTACGGCGACATGCAGCTGATCGCCGAGAGCTACGCCCTGCTCAAGGGCGTGCTCGGCCTGTCCAACGACGAGCTGGCCAAGGTCTACGCCGACTGGAACACCGGCGAGCTGGACAGCTACCTGATCCAGATCACCGCGCAGATCTTCGGCAAGCAGGACGAGGACACCGGCCAGGCGCTGGTCGACGTGATCCTCGACCGCGCCGCGCAGAAAGGCACCGGCAAGTGGACCAGCCAGAGTGCGCTCGATCTGGGCGTGCCGCTGCCACTGATTACCGAGTCGGTGTTCGCCCGCGTGCTGTCCTCGCTCAAGAGCGAACGCGTGGCGGCCAGCAAGCAGCTGCACGGCCCCGATGCGAAGGCGTTCGCAGGCGACCGCGGGGCCTTCATCGAATCGGTGCGCCGCGCGCTGTACCTGGCCAAGCTGATTTCGTACGCGCAGGGCTTCGCCCAGCTGCGCGCCGCGTCGAGCGAATACGGCTGGAACCTCGACTACGGCACCATCGCCAGCATCTGGCGCGGCGGCTGCATCATCCGCGCACGCTTCCTCGAGGACATCACCCGCGCCTTCGCCGCCGACTCTGCGCTGGCCAATTTGCTGCTGGCACCGACCTTCGCCAAGGTCGCCGCCGACTACCAGGCGGCGCTGCGCGAGGTGGTCATCACCGCGGTGCGCGCCGGGGTGCCGGTGCCGGGTCTGGCCTCGGCCATCGCCTACTTCGACGGCTACCGCAGCGCACGCCTGCCAGCCAACCTGATCCAGGCCCAGCGCGACCTGTTCGGCGCGCACACGTTCGAGCGCGTCGATTGCGAAGGCAGCTTCCACGCGGACTGGAATTGATGGCCCTGTAGGAGCGCACCCTGTGCGCGAATGCTCTTGCAGGTCACCGGCGAGAAGCATTCGCGCACAGGGTGCGCTCCTACGCATCCACCACAACGGACAACGTCGCTCCCATGCCCGAACTCCCCGAAGTCGAAACCACTCGCCGCGGCATCGCTCCACACCTGGTCGGACGGCGCATCGGTGCGGTGACGCTGCGCCGGCCGGACCTGCGTTGGCCGATTCCGCGCGAGGTGGCCGAGCTGCTGCCCGGCCAGACCATCGAGGCCGTGGAGCGACGGGCGAAATACCTGCTGCTGCGTACCGAGATCGGCAGCGCCCTGCTGCACCTGGGCATGAGCGGCGTGCTGCGCGTGCTGCCGCCGGACACGCCGGTCAACACGCACGATCACGTGGACATCGCCATCGACGCGGCGCCAGGCAAGCCGGCGCGGGTGCTGCGCTTCACCGACCCGCGCCGCTTCGGCTGCCTGCTGTGGCAGTGGCCGGGCGAAACGCACAACCTGCTCGCCGCGCTGGGACCGGAGCCGCTCACCGATGCCTTCGACGGTGACCTGATGTGGCATACCTCGCGCGAGCGCAGCGCCGCGGTGAAGCTGTTCATCATGGACAACGCGGTGGTGGTGGGCGTGGGCAACATCTACGCCAGCGAGGCGCTGTTCGCCGCCGGGATCGACCCGCGCAAGCCGGCGGGCAGCATCTCCCGCGCCCGCTACGCGCGGCTCGCCGGAGAGATCAAGCGCATCCTCGCCTGGGCGATCGAACGCGGCGGCACCACGCTGCGCGACTTCCTCAATCCCGACGGCGCGCCCGGCTACTTCTTCCGCGAGCTCAACGTCTACGGCCGCGCCGGCGAACCGTGCCGGACGTGCGGCACGATCGTCCGCCAGGCGACGTTGGGGCAGCGCTCCACGTTCTGGTGTCCGCGCTGCCAGAAATGACGCGGTAGCGTCCGGACTTCTCGAGCGGGTTCGTCACTCGCGTTCGGCATGCGCATCAGCGCCGGCGGATCCGTCCACAAGCGAAGTACGACATCACGCCCCCGGGGCTGGCCGCTCATGCGGGCCAGCGGAACTCCACGAAGGAGTTGTTGAAGTCGGCGTGCTCCAGGCTGCCGCCCAGATGCGCTTGCAGCTCACCAGGCAGGCCCTCGGCTTCCAGCGGCTGGCCCTCGACGAAGTGGGCACCCAGCGCTTCGAGCTCCACCAGCCGCTCGCACAGGATGCCGGCGCGGTCCACGTCGCGTTCGGGCACGTCGCGCAGGCTGATGTCCGGCCGACCGAACTTGCGCATGCCGCGGCTGTGGATCCAGTTGCGGCCCGGCTCCGCTTCGCCATCGCGCAGGATCAGCACGTGGCTGCGGATCGGCGCACCCTCGCGCACGAGGTAGCGGCGGCGCCAGCTGTCGGCGTCGAGCAGGCTGAGGATCTGCGGATCAAGGATCGCCACGCCGCCGATGTCGAGCAGGCCGGCCAGCACGCCCATCACGTCGCGCAGATAGCCGGTGTCGGCGGCGTCCGGGATGGTGCCGCGCACCACCAGTACCTGCGGCGCGTCGACCGCGCGCTGGTAGGCCTCGGGCGACTCCTCCTTGAACAGCTTGCCCATCGAGCCCTTGAGCGGATAACCCTCCCAGCTGCGCAGGGCGTGATGGTGGTGGTTGGTCGAGGTGATGCCGGCCGGCAACCCGGGGCTGCCGTAATCCTGCGAGGGCACGCGCACGGCTTCGAAATCGCCGAACACGTAGAACTGCAGCACGATGTTCTCGTCGTTCGGCTGCCAGTGCGGACGCGCCCAGGCGGTCAGGGGAATCGGCGAGATCATGGGGGAGTCCTAGGCGGGAAAAACGTGAGTGTGGGGTGGGCGGCGTGGCCGGCGTGCGAAGGTCTATTCGCCCAGCGGCAGCACGCTCTGCTGGAGTTCGATGCTGCCGCGCCCTTCGGTGATGTGCTTGAACTCCGCGCGGCTGACCGAGACATAGCGGTCGTTGCCGCCGATCTCAACCTGCGGCCCCTCGGTGACCGCGCGCCCGCGCTCGTCCACGCGCACCACCATGGTGGCCTTGCGCCCGGTGTGGCAGATCGTCTTGATCTCTTCGAGCTTGTCCGCCCAGGCCAGCAGGTAGCGACTGCCCTCGAACAGCTCGCCGCGAAAATCGGTGCGCAGGCCGAACGCGAGCACGGGGATGCCGAGCCGGTCGACCACGTCGCTGACCTGCCACACCTGTGCCTTGGTCAGGAACTGCGCCTCGTCGACGAACACGCAGTGCAGGGCCCCGCGCGCCTCGATATCGCGCTCGACCATGGTCAGCAGGTTTTCCTCGCCGCCAAAGCGCCGCGCGTTGGCCTTCAATCCGATGCGCGAAGCCACCACGCCCTCGCCAAAGCGATCATCCAGCGCCGGCGTGAGGATCAGCGTGCGCATGCCGCGCTCGTGATAGTTGTACGCGCTCTGCAGCAGCGTGGTGGTTTTGCCGGCATTCATGGCCGAGTAATAGAAATAGAGCTTGGCCATGGGCAGGTTGGCGCGGCGTCGACAGGCAGGTCGAGCATGGTAACGCGCTGGAGCTGGGAGTGAGGAGTGAGGTACGGGCAAGAGCGGGCACCCTCTGGCGCCATGACCCACCTCTCGCTCCTCACTCCTCTTCACTCACTCCTCGCTTGCCGCTCCACCGCGCTACCATTCCTATCCACGCCGCGCACCGCTGACCCCCATGCTCAACCCGCAACAACTGGCTGCCGTCGAGTACTGCGATGGCCCGCTGCTCGTGCTCGCCGGCGCCGGCTCGGGCAAGACCTCGGTGATCACGCAGAAGATCGCCCACCTGATCCAGCGGCGGAAACTGGCCGCTTCCAAGATCGCCGCGATTACCTTCACCAACAAGGCCGCGCGCGAAATGCGCGAGCGCGTCGGCAAGCTGATCAGCAGCGACGATGCCGCCGCGCTCACCGTGTGCACCTTCCACGCGCTGGGGCTGAAGTTCCTGCAGATCGAGCACGCGCGTGCCGGCCTGCGCCGCGGCTTCTCGGTGCTGGACGCAGACGACAGCGACGGCATGATCAAGGAACTGGCGCCCACCGGCGCCAAGCCGGACGTGCTGCGCGGCATTCGCAGCCTGTTGAGCAAGGCCAAGAACGCCGGCATGTCGCCGGAGGAGGCGCTGGCCGCCGCGCGCGCGCCGCGCGAGCTGGAAGCGGCCACCATCTACGAGATGTATCAGCAGCGCCTGGCCGCGTTCAACGCGGTGGACTTCGACGACCTGATCCGCCTGCCGCTGCGCATCCTGGAAGCCGACGCCGAGTGCCGCGACGCCTGGCGCGAGCGCCTGCGCTACCTGCTGGTGGACGAGTACCAGGACACCAACGACGCGCAGTACCGCCTGCTCAAGGCGCTCACCGGCACGAAGGGCCACATCACCTGCGTGGGCGACGACGACCAGTCGATCTACGCCTGGCGCGGCGCCAATCCGGAGAACCTCGACCAGCTCGGCCGCGACTGGCCGAACCTCAAGGTGATCAAGCTCGAGCAGAACTACCGCTGCGGCAAGCGCATCCTGCGCGCGGCCAACAAGCTGATCGCCAACAACCCGCACCTGCACGAAAAGAAGCTCTGGAGCGAGCATCCGGAAGGCCTGCCGATCCGCGTGCTCG
>DASUJJ010000373.1:0-4322 GCA_036279335.1 Dyella sp. | reverse complement strand
GAGCAGTTGGACCTGGAGTTTTCCAACGGCGAGCGGCGCACCTATGAGCGCCTGCAGTCACACGGGCTGGGCGCCGTGATCATCGTGCCGATGCTCGATGCCGACACCGTGCTGCTGGTGAACGAGTACGCCGCCGGGCTGGGCCGCTTCGAACTGGGGTTGCCGAAAGGCCGGCTCGATCAGGACGAGACGGTGGAGCAGGGCGCCGATCGCGAGCTCAAGGAGGAAGTGGGCTACGGCGCGCGCAAGCTCACCATCCTGCATCACCTCTCGCTGGCGCCCGCGTACATGACGCACATGGCGCACGTGGTGCTGGCGCAGGATCTCTACCCGGAGCGCCTGCAGGGCGACGAGCCGGAAGAGCTCGAGGTGGTGCCGTGGAAGCTGGCCGACCTGCACACGCTGATCGCCCGCGATGATGTCACCGAAGGGCGCTCCATCGCCGCCCTCTTCATGGCCCGCGAGTACCTCGCCGGCCGGTTCCAGCGCGCATGAGCGGCGCGCCGCTGTCGCCCCTGCTGACCCAGGTCGCGGCCATCGCCGAGGCCGCCGGGCGGGCGATCATGGAGATCTACGCCAGCGACTTCGCGGTGGAACACAAGGACGACCGATCGCCGCTCACCGCGGCCGATCTCGCCGCGCAGACCGTGATTGCCGCGGGCCTCGCCGCGCTGCCCGAGGTGCTGCCGGTGATCTCCGAGGAGGCGGTCGCCTGCGACTGGGAGGTGCGTCGCCACTGGCAGCGCTACTGGCTGGTCGATCCGCTCGACGGCACCCGCGAGTTCGTCAAGCGCAACGGCGAGTTCACCGTGAACATCGCGCTGATCGACCATCACCGGCCGGTGCTCGGCGTGGTGCTGGCGCCGGTCACCGGGGAGACCTGCGTGGCGGAGCGCGGGCAGGGCGCGTGGATGCGCGCCGAGGGCGCCGCCGAGTGGCAACCGATCCGCAGCCGCACTCTGGCCAATCCGCCGGTGGTCGCCGGCAGCCGCTCGCACGGCGGCTCCGGCGAGGCATTGCTCGAACAACTGCTCGGCGGCACCTACACCGCCCTGCCGATGGGCTCCTCGCTGAAGTTCTGCCTGATCGCCCGCGCCGAAGCGGACGTCTATCTGCGGCGCGGCCCCACCAGTGAATGGGACACTGCTGCCGCGCAGTGCGTGCTGGAAGAAGCCGGCGGCGCCGTGCTCGACCTGGAAGGCTCGCCGCTGCGCTACAACCGCGGCGAGTCGCTGCTCAATCCCGAGTTCATCGCGGTGGGCGACATCGACATCGACTGGGCGGCGCGGCTGGCGAAGAGCCTCGCCTGATCACGGTAGGAGCGCACCCTGTGCGCGAATGCTCTTGCTCCTGATCGACATCCAGAGCCAAAAAGCATTCGCGCACAGGGTGCGCTCCTACCCTCAAATTCTGCCGGGTTTGCCCATGACCGACCGCCACCGCCTCGACGACCTGCTCGCCATCATGGCCCGCCTGCGCGATCCCGCGCGCGGCTGCCCGTGGGACGTGCAGCAGGATTTCGCCACCATCGCGCCGTACACCATCGAGGAAGCCTACGAGGTGGCCGATGCGATCGACCGGCAGGACTGGCCCGACCTGCGCGACGAGCTGGGCGATCTGCTGCTGCAGGTGGTGTTCCACGCGCAGATGGCCAGCGAGCGCGGGCTGTTCGATTTCGCCGACGTGGCGCATGCGATCAGCGACAAGATGATCCGGCGCCATCCGCACGTGTTTGGTGACGTCAGCTACGACGATCTCGACGCGCAGAAGGCGGCGTGGGAGGCGATCAAGGCCGAGGAGCGCGAGGCCAAGGGCGAAGCCCGCGACGACAGCGCGCTGGCCGGGGTGTCGCGCGGCCTGCCCGAGTGGAAGCGCGCGCAGAAACTGCAGGACAAGGCCGCCCGCACCGGCTTCGACTGGCCCGACCCGAACCCGGTGCTGGACAAGCTGGCCGAGGAAATCGAGGAGGTGCGCGCGGAGTTTGCCGCTGGCGCCGACAAGGCGCGGCTGCAGGACGAGATCGGCGACGTCGCCTTCGTGCTGGTCAACCTGGCCCGCCACGCCGGCGTGGATTTCTCCGAGGCGCTGCGCCACGCCAACGCCAAGTTCGAGCGGCGCTTCCGCCGCATGGAGGCACTCGCCACCGCGGCCGGCGACACGCTCGCCGCGCGCGACCTCGCCGGGCAGGAAGCGCTGTGGGACGAGGTCAAGCGCGAGGAGCGGCGCGACCTGTAAAGGCGGATGCGCTAACCCGGCCATTGCTCGGCCGCAAACCCCGGCACTCCGAAAGGCTGCACGGATGCAGCATGGCCCCGGATCAGGAGCGTCGCGGCTGAAGCCGCTCCCACAACATGCGCGGAGCACGCCGCAGCCCTGTGGAAGGGTCTTCAGCCCCGACGGCCTCCGGCACGATTGCAACCTTTTCGCCATTCGCTGCATCCCATGCCGTGACCTTCCCTCTCGTTTCCGGAGTCACCCATGCGCTCTCTCCTCATGCTCGCCGTCCTGCTCGCTCCGCTGCCGGCGCTGGCGGCCAGCGAATGCAAGTTCGAAGCCCCGCGCAACCTCACGGCTGATCTGTCAGGCGTGCGCGGCGTGCAGATCTCGCTGCACGCCGAGGATCTGCACCTCACCGGCAGCTCCGGCGCCACTGGCCTCACGCTGAAGGGTCGCGCCTGCGCCTCGGATCAGGCCATGCTGGACGACCTGCAGGTGGAACAGCGCCGCGAGGGCGATCAGCTGATCATCGAGGTGGCCCGTCACGGCGGCATGCACATCAACCTGTTCGGCAGTTCCTACAGCTCGCTCGAGCTCAATGTGCAGCTGCCGGCGAGCATGCCGGTGACGCTGTCGGTCGGTTCGGGGGACGCTGATGTCAGCGGCTTGCAGCAGCTCGATGCGCAGGTCGGCTCGGGCGACCTGCACGTCACCCGGATTGCCGGCCGCTTCGCTGCCAGCGTGGGTTCGGGTGACATCGATGCCGGTGACGTGGGCAGCCTCGCGCTGGGCTCGGTGGGCTCGGGCGATGTGCGAGTGAGCGGCGTGCGCGGCGACGCGACGGTGGGCAGCGTGGGTTCTGGCGATGTCACGCTCAAGCAGGTCGGCGGCAGCGTGCATGCCGACACGCTGGGCTCGGGCGACCTTGAGATCCGCGACGTGGGCGGCGACCTGTCGCTGGGTGCCAAGGGCAGCGGTGACGTGGACTACAGCGGCATCAAGGGCAAGCTCAGCGTGCCGCGCGACAACGATTGATGGTAGGAGCGCACCCCCGGATCGAGTCCGGGGCAAGCTCTGTGCGCGATCGCCTCTGCGCGCGCCGCGATGCGCTTCGTCTCCATCGCTGTCGCCCACAGAGCCCGTCCCGGACTTGATCCGGTGGGTGGGCTCCCACAGCGCCGTCCCGTGCAGGAGCGCATCCTGATTGATGTAGGAGCGCACCCTGTGCGCGACCGTAGCCACAGACTCCCGCTCGCCCCAGGCACTGGCGTGAATCAACCCAGCCAGCGCCACGCCAGGTAGACCAGCGGCGCGCACACCAGCAGGAACGGGATCGACACCCGGTGGAACAGCCGCAGCCCGTGCGGCTGTTTCGCCAGCCGCAGCGCGATCAGGTTGGCCAGCGAGCCGATCACCAACCCGAAGCCCCCGACGTTGGCGGCCACCGCCAGCGCGATGGGATCGTTGACGCGATCGAGCAGCAGCACGGTGGCCGGCACGTTGCTGATCACCTGCGAGGCGAGTGCGCCGCCGAGGAAAACGGTGAGCGGCTGACGGAAGTCGAAGTGATCCAGCGCGCGGCCCACCGCGCCCAGCTCGGCGAAATGTCCCAGTCCGAGAAAGATCGCGGCAAAGGTCACCAGCAGCGCCCAGTCGACCCGGCGCAGGCTGTCGCGGGCAATCAGCGCAAAGGGAATCAACAGCCCCAGCGCGCCCTCCAGCGCCAGGTCGTATTCCATCAGCACCACCATCGAGAGCAGCGCCAGCAGTGACATCACGGCCAGTGGTACGGCGATGCGGTGCTCGTCGATCGCCCTGCGGTCGAGCGTTACGCGGCCCTTGGGCAACCACGCGAGCGTGAGCACCACCAGCAGCGCAAACATCACCGTCGAGGCCGGCAGCATGCCGCGCACGAAGGTGAAGAACGGCAGGTGCGCGCTCTGCCACAGCAGCAGGTTCTGCGGGTTGCCGATCGGGCTCAGGGTGGAGCCGGCGTTCACCGCCAGCGCTTCCAGCACCACCATCGGCAGCACCGGCAGGTTGGACATGGCGCCGATCGCCACCGTGAGCGGCACCAGCAGGAACAGGCTCACGTCGTTGGTCAG
>DASUJJ010000372.1:0-6140 GCA_036279335.1 Dyella sp. | reverse complement strand
GATCGACGCGATCCTGCAGATCTGGAGCCTGCTGCGTCACATGACGCGCTGGCTGCTCAATCGCCCCGGCGGCACGCTGGACATCGCGGCCAATGTCGAGCGCTACCAGAATCACGTCAGCGCACTGCGCAAGGCGCTGCCCGATGCGCTCACCGACACCGGCCGCGGCGACTTCGAGTCGAGCCAGGAAAAGTGGGAAGGCCTTGGCCTGCCTGCGGATCTGGCGATGCGTCTGGCGCGCCTGTCCGAGCTGCGGGCAGCGCTGGACATGGTCGAGGTGGCGCAGCAGAGCGGCGCCACCGTGGCCAAGGTGGCCACCGTGTTCTTCGAGCTGGGCGAGGCGCTGGATCTGGAGTGGCTGCGCGACCAGATCGAGGCCTTGCCGGTGGAAGGCCACTGGCACGCCCAGGCGCGCGGATCGCTGCTCGATGAACTCAACCACCAGCATCGGGCGCTGGCGCTGCAGGTGCTCACGCTGTGCGGCGATCGCACCGACGTCTCACCCGTGCAAGCCTGGCTGCAGCGCGACGACGCCACGCTGAAGTACACCCGCACGATGCTGGCCGAGATCCTCACGCAGAACGCGGACTACCCGATCGCCTCGGTGGCGGTACGCCGACTGGCTCAGCTGGCGCAGGTGCCGGTGGGCTGAGCGGCCGACCAGCTGCAGCCCACCTTGGTGCACGCTCGATTTTTGCTTGTGGGAGCGACTTCAGTCGCGACGCTCTTGTTTTGATACTGCATCAAGGCAAAGGCATCGCGACTGCAGTCGCTCCCACAGGGAGCATTCGCGCGCAGTGTGCGCTGCTACGGTAAGCTCGGGCGGCCTTTTTCACGCATTCATGCCCATGCGCTTTGCCTTCGTCGCCAGCGACACCAACGTTGCCCAGCAGGCGCGACGCAAGCTGATCGAGCATTACGGCGATCTGCCACCCGCCGAGGCCGAGGTGATCGTCGCGCTGGGCGGCGATGGCTTCATGCTGCGCACGCTGCACGCCCATCGCGATCTCCAGCTTCCCGTGTACGGCATGAAGCTCGGCCGGGTCGGGTTTCTGATGAACAAGCACCGGCTGGACGGGCTGGCCGAACGCGTCACGCTGGCGCACGCCGCCACGCTGTATCCGCTGGAAATGCGCACTATCAACGCGGACGGCGAGACCGCCTCGGCCATCGCCTTCAACGAGGTGTCGCTGCTGCGCCAGAGCAACCAGGCCGCGCATCTGGAGGTGAAGCTCAACGGCACCGTCAAGCTCGGCAACCTCGTGTGCGACGGCATCCTGGTGTCCACCCCGGCGGGCTCGACCGCCTACAACCTGTCCGCGCATGGGCCGATCCTGCCGCTGGACGCCAATGTGCTGGCGCTGACCCCGATCAGCCCGTTCCGCCCGCGTCGATGGCGCGGAGCGATCCTGCCGCATCTCACCGAGGTGGGCCTGCGCGTGCTCGATCCAGGCAAGCGGCCGGTGAGCGCCACTGCCGATTTCCACGAGGTGCGCCACGTGCGCGAAGTGCTGGTCCGCCAGTCGCGCGAGCACGGCGTGCGGTTGCTGTTCGATCCCGAGCACAATCTCGAACAGCGCATTCTCGACGAGCAGTTCGCTCAGGACTGACCGGTTCGGGCTCTCGTCGGAGCCCGTGGGCTGCTGGCAGGTGCGGCGCGCCGTGAAGCAAGATCTGGTGCTGCAGGGATGCCTCTTCCGAAGGGCTGCAGTGCGCGTTTTTTCGAAAGGGGCTGGTTCGCGTGTTTCTTCCGGTGTTGGCGATACTGTTTCTGGCCACCCTCATCCGATCTTCGTTCGGATTCGGCGAGGCGCTGGTGGCCGTCCCGCTGCTCGCTTTCGTGATGCCGGTAGAGACGGCCGCGCCGCTGGTGGTGCTGGTCTCGATTACGGTGGCCATCGTTGCGATTGCCCAGGACTGGCGACACATCCATGTGCGCAGCGCAGGATGGCTGGTGCTCTCCACCCTGGTGGGAACGCCGCTGGGCCTGCTTGCGCTGCACTGGGTCGATGGTCGCCTGGTCAAGATGATCCTTGCCGTGGTCATTGTGGCCTTCTCGGGATATTCACTGCTCGGCCGAACCCGGGCGTCGCTGTCCGACGACCGACGCGCCTGGATTTTCGGATTGGGCGCGGGCGTACTGGGCGGCGCCTACGGAATGAATGGACCGCCGTTGGTGGTGTATGGCGCGCTGCGCGGTTGGTCGCCGCAACATTTCCGGGCGACCCTGCAGGGTTATTTTTTGCCGGCCAGCCTGATCGCCCTTGCTGGTTTCGCGCTGAGCGGCTTGTGGACTGCTACCGTGAGCCGCTACTACCTGATGGTGCTACCGGCCGTAGTGCTGGCGATCTTTCTCGGGCGCGCGATCAACAAGCGCATCAATCCGCGAGCATTCGTACGCTATGTGCATGTCGGGCTGGTGATCGTGGGCGCCCTGCTGATGTTGCAGGCCACGTTTGGACTGAATGCCCGCTAGGTGTCGAGCGGCTGGCTATCGGGCCGCTCTTGGCGCGCATGCTTTTCTCGCTGTATCCGACGGCAGGTTTTGATGTCTTCCCATGTTCCACTTCCGGTGCTTCCGCGCATGATCGAGTCCCATCACGACGCTCATGATCCCACCGCCCTCGGCGACAATCGCCTGGTGGTCGCCATCTCCTCGCGCGCGCTGTTTGACCTGGGCGACAGCCACGAGCTGTTCGAGCGCGATGGCCTGGACGCCTATCGCAGCTTCCAGATCGAGCACGAGGAAGAGATCCTGCGGCCCGGCGTCGCCTTTCCGCTGGTGCAGAAACTTCTTGGCCTGAACAGGCTGGCCGGCGACGTGCCGCCGGTGGAGGTGATCCTGCTGTCGCGCAATTCCGGCGACACGGGGCTGCGCATCTTCAACGCGATCCAGCATTACGGACTGGAGATCAGCCGCGCCGCGTTCACCAGCGGCGCCCCGACCTCCGACTACATCGCGCCGTTCAAGGCGGATCTTTTCCTGTCGGCCAATGCCGAGGATGTCGGTCGCGCGCTGGCTGCTGGCGTGGCAGCCGCCACCATCCTTCCCAGCACGGCACCGCCGCGAGCCAGCGAGCAGTTGCGCATCGCGTTCGACGGCGATGCGGTGATCTTCGGTGACGAGGGCGAGCGGGTGTCGCGCGAGGAGGGCCTGGATGCCTTCCATCGCAACGAGCGCGCGCGCGCGGATGAGCCGCTGTCGGTCGGGCCGTTCCGCGGCTTCCTCAGCGCGGTACATCGATTGCAAGCAGCGTTTCCGGCCGAAAACTCGCCGATTCGCACGGCGCTGGTGACGGCCCGCTCCGCACCCGCGCACAAGCGGGTGATCCTCACGCTGCGCAAGTGGGGCGTGCGCATCGACGAGGCGCTGTTCCTCGGCGGTCGCGACAAGGGTCCGTTCCTCGATGCGTTCGGCGCCGATATTTTCTTCGATGACTCACCCGCCAACGTGGAGTCCGCCCGCAAGCACGTGGCCACCGGCCACGTGCCGCACGGCGTCAGCAACCGCCAGGAGTGACCAAGCGAGGAGTGGGTGGAGAAGAGGGCGAAGCGATTTGCGGCCTGCTCTGATCCACCTGTCTTGACCTCGACTCCCGCCATGCGGGCACTCGGGACGCCATGCCTGCCTGCCGCGGCTCCTGCTCACTCCTCACTTCTCTCCACTCACTCCTCGCTTCTTTCCCTTCACGGCACCGGGTGTCCCTTGCTGGCCGTCCAGATGGCGTACCAGTCCTGCGCATCCAGCTTCACGTCCAACGCGGCAACAGCCTCGCGCAAGCCGTCGATGCGGCCCGTGCCGGTGATGGGATGCGCGCGCGAGGGATGGCGCAGGATCCAGGCGTAGGCCAGTGTCGCCAGGCTCACGCCAAGCTTGTCGGCGATCGGCTGCATCGCCTCGCGTACGCGCATGGCCGGCGCATCTTTGCCGGTGAACAGGCGTCCGCCCCCCAGCGGTGACCAGATCATCGGGCGCAGGCCCAGCTGCTGGGCCTGGTCGAGGGAGCCATCATCGAGTGCCTGCATGGTCAGCGGTGACAGTTCCAGCTGGTTGGTCACGAGCGGATGGTGCTGGTGGAGCAGGGCGAACTGGCTGGCGCTGTGGTTGGAAACGCCCCAGTGCGCGACCTTGCCCTCGCGGGTCAGGGCGCGGAATGTCTCGGCCAGCGCGGCGGCATCCATCAGGTAGTCAGGGCGATGGATCAGCACCAGGTCGAGCCGGTCAGTAGCGAGATTCACCAGCGACTGCTCCACCTGCGTGCGCACGTAGGCGGCAGAGGTGTCGTAGTGGTTGACGCGATACGGGCGGTTGGCCGAGCGCAGCCGGATGCCGCACTTGGTCACCAGCTGCATGCGCTGGCGCAACGTGGGCGCTGCGGACAATGCCTCGCCGAACAGCGACTCCGCGCGGTAGTCGCCGTAGATGTCCGCGTGATCAAAGCTGCTGATCCCCAGCTCCAGCGCCTGCTCGATCCAGCGCACGCGTGCGGCAACGTCGAGGTTCCAGTCGGCAAGTCGCCAGAGACCGGCGACGATGGGGGAGAGCGTGAGGGGTGGCGTGGTCATGGTGGCGGGCGGTGAAGAAGGCGCTCCAGTCTGCCCACCGGCCGCCGGAGCGACAAGCGCGGCTAGGGCAGCTTCTGGCGACGCCACCACGGGGTGACCTGGCCTTCGCGTACCAGCGTGAACAAACCCGCCGCAAGAATCATCACGATGCCGATCAGCATCGGCCAGTCCAGCCGATCACCAAACAGCCAATAGCCCAATCCGATCGCCCAGAGCATCTGACTGTACTGCGTGGGGGCAATGCGGTTGGCCGGAGCGAGCAGGGTGGCAAACATGAGCAGCACGCCGGCCAGACCCTGCATCAGGCCGTACCCAAGCAGCAGCAGGCCGGCATGCGCGTCGGGCAGGGTGAAGTGCGGCAACATCAGCAGGCCACCGATCAGCAGCGGGCCGATCACGCCGGCGCCATACAGGCTGATGCGCTTTTCATGCGGCCCGGCGAGGCGCATCGCCACCATCGACACCGCCCCGGACAGGCCGCATCCGATCGCGGCGAAATGGCCCAGGCCGAGCTCGCGCAATCCCGGGCGAAGCACCACCAGTACGCCCACGAACCCGATGACCACGGCCGTCCATCGCCGCCAGCCGACGTGCTCCTTGAGGAACACCACCGACAGCAGGGTGACGAAGATCGGCATCAGGAAGATCAGCGCGAAGGTTTCCGCCATCGGCAGCAGCGTGAATGCAATGACCGCCGCGATGTTGCAGATGCCGCCGGTGACTGCGCGGATCCACCACAGGCCTGGACGGTTGGCGACCACCACATCGCGTAGCCGATCGCCGGGCGAACGGATCAGGGGCAGGGCGCCCAGGCACAGCAGCGCACCGATGAAGACCGCTTCATAGGCGGGCACGGCACCGCGCAATGACTTCACGCACGCGTCGCTGATGGCGTACGCCGCGTAGCAGGCAAAACCAAGGAGGACGCCCTTGCGCATGAGGATCCGACAGGGAAAACGCGGCCGCGCATTGTCCCACAGGCGAGCACCGCACCTGGCCGATAGACGGTGTCTCAGACGTTCCGGTCGGTGCCATAGAAAAGGCCCGGCAGGTTTTCACCGGCCGGGCCTGGATTGGTGGAGGTGGCGGGAGATCCGCCGCAGCTAGCCATGGCTTGCCGTCATGATGAATGATGGAAAGCGAAGTGCCGGCAAACTCCACGGCTGCGGGCAAGGATGGTGAATTCATGGCGGGCTCCTGAGTTGGAGTCTGGCACCCCGAGACCAATCAGGGTGGCGGACGACGCGGGTTGGTCTACCGGTAGGAGAAACCGGCGAGCCCCGAGGGGCTCCCACGCGCCGCCCGCCATAGACGTGCAGATGTGCGTACCGCCATGCATGAAGGCACAAAAAAAGCGCCAACATCGTAGACGGGCGCTTACGCGCTCCTGATCGGGAGACCAATCCCGGTCGCCGAATAGGCAGCGACGGCGTTATCCTGCGCCCGCCCATGGAGGGCTATTAACAGGGGAAGGGTGATGTATTGCACGGCATGCGGGACACATTCGGATGACGCCGCTAGGTACTGTGGGCATTGCGGCAAGTCACTGGCAGCGCCTACGCGCGAACTCTACT
>DASUJJ010000371.1:0-3890 GCA_036279335.1 Dyella sp. | reverse complement strand
GGGCCGTGAGCGATCGCTTCAGTGTCAGCGCGCGGCCGGACTACAACGGCCTCTATACCTATGCCGTGAATTGGGATGTGCGCAACGACACCCGTGTGATGCTGACTCGCTACGTCGGCATCTCGCAGCTCGAACTGACACACGCGCTGGACGGCGGCCTGCAGCTGGACCTTTCGGTGTCGCGCGACCCGCAGCGCGGCACCCGCTACGCGCAGACCCTGAGCGGGCTGTGGACGCGCGGCCACCCGGTGAGTTGGACAGCCAGCGTGCTCGAGAGTACGTCGCGCGTTGGCTACCTGCTGGATGCAGCGACCGAGGCCGTTCCGGGCTTGTCGATGCACGTGCAGCTGTATAACGACCCGACTCGCGGGCCATCCGGAATTGGCAGCGGCACCACCTTCCAGCTCTCGCTGGTGGCCGATTTCGCAGTGACGCCGTCAGGGCTGGCGCGCGGCTCGTTTGACGCGACAGCGGCACGCCGCGGTGGCATTTCGGGCAAGGTAACCGGGCAGTTGCCCGAAGGCGTGAGCTGGGCCGACCTGACCGGCGTGCGCGTGCTGGTGGACGGTCGCCCGGTGGGCCAGCTCGACGCCCGCGGGCACTATCTGGTGAGCGATCTGGCCCCGGGCGTGTACCGCCTGCAGATGGACGCGGAAAACCTGCCGATCGACCTGCAGCCGCCGACACGGCAGCCCCTGGTCGAGGTGCGTTCGGGT
This sequence comes from Dyella sp., assembly GCA_036279335.1. Classification (GTDB taxonomy): domain Bacteria; phylum Pseudomonadota; class Gammaproteobacteria; order Xanthomonadales; family Rhodanobacteraceae; genus Dyella_A. The sequence continues at coordinate 3,174 of DASUJJ010000371.1, read as the reverse complement.
GCCATCACGCGGGCGGATTTCGCGATGCAGCTGCGGCTCGGCATGGCCGGAAAGCTCACCGACGCCAACGGCCTGCCGATTGCCTCTGCCGTGGTGCGGGTACTCGGCGCCGACGGCCGGCTGGTCACAAGTGTCCTCAGCAATAAACTGGGTTACTACCGCGTCGATCAGCTACCGCCGGGCACCTATACCTTGCAATGCGGCGACGCCCGGCGACACGTGCAGCTAGATCGGCGCTTTGTCTTTGGTCAGAACCTGCAACCTTGACCGGCAGTGCGGGTCAGGTACACACGCTGCCGCCTGCAGTCAACGTTGGGGATGACGCAACAGGCACGGCAACGCTGCTGCCACCAGCGTCGCGACAATGCTGCTCGAATGCCGCTGCGGGTGCAGACCGGCGGGCAGTCATGGCCAGCACAGGCGCCGCTGGAGTAGACAAACCGTGCGCCGCACGCCAGGCCTGGACGACGGCAGCGGCCTGAGGATCGATGCGCACAGTAAAGCGGGTACTGCCCTTGCCCCCCTGAGCAGCCACGGGCAGCGCGGCGAGCAGGAGCGCGACGGCGAAGGCGTTGGTCAGTAGCTGGTGGAGCAGTGTGCGCATGCCGAAACCCTCGACACCCGCGGTGTTGGCGGTGTCCGAAGGGGTTTTCGGCTCGCGCTTCCGCAACTGAAGAGGCTCCGCCGCTTCAGATGACGAAAGTGCGATGAAAATCACATCTCGCGCATGGGGGCTGCCGTCAAAGGCAAATTGCGCTTGACGGCACACTTTTCACGCCGATTTTTTGACGCGGGTGCAAAGGGCAGCCTGGGCGGCCGCCGGCTCAGCGCGAGGAGATGTACTTCTCGCGGCGGATCTGCGGCACCGGCAGGCCGAATTCCTTCAGGGCGGCAAAGGCGGCGTCGACCATGTTGGGGTTGCCGCACAGATAGGCGATGTCGCGATCGGCGGCGGGCGCCAGCTCCGGCAGGGCGGCCTGCACGTGACCCATGCGGTCGCCCGGACGGGGCTCGGTGCGTGCTTCGCGGCTGAGGCAGCTCAGATAGGTAAAGCCCGGGTGCGCCTGGGCGAAGGCGCTGAACTCCGCGTCGTAGAGCAGCTCGGCCTCCTTGCGGGCGCCATACAGCAGCACCACTTCGCGATCGCCCGCGGCGAGCAGCTCGGCCAGCCGGGGCAGCATGGCGCGGTACGGCGTGACGCCGGTGCCGGTGGCCATCAACAGGTAGCGCGGCAGCGCGTCGCCGTCCTGCAGGCAGAAGCGGCCGTAGGGGCCGCTGGCCTCCACCGTGCCGCCGTGCTCCAGGCCGCCCAGCAGCGCGGTGGCGGCGCCGCCTTCCACGTAGCTCACGGCGATCTCGATCTGCATCACCGGTGCCTGGCCGTCGCCCACGGTGGCCACCGAGTAACTGCGCTTGGTCGGCGTGCCGTCGGCATAGGCGAAGTGGATCTGCAGGAACTGGCCCGGCACGAACGCCAGCGGCTGGCCATCGACCCGCTCGAACACCAGGTGTCGCACGGTGGGCGCCAGCATGCGGCTATCGACGAGGCGGAGCGAAAAATGGTCGGCCATGAGGTGTCCGGAAACGGTGCGTGCACCCGGCGAGCCCGGGCGGCGTGGGTCAGCCACGTATAATAGGCGGCTTGGCCCCTACGGTGCAGCCCATGTCCACGCAACCCAGCACAGCGGTTCCGGCGCTTGTCGTCGAGAACCTGCGCAAGACCTACGGCAACGGCGTCGAAGCGCTCAAAGGCATCAGCCTGACCGTGCAGCAGGGCGACTTCTTTGCCCTGCTCGGCCCCAACGGCGCCGGAAAGTCGACCCTGATCGGCATCCTGTCCTCGCTGGTGAACTCCACCGACGGCGACGCCAAGGTGTTCGGCGTGTCGGTGAACAAGCAGCGCGGCGAGGCGATGCAGCTGATCGGCCTGGTGCCGCAGGAGATCAACTTCAATCAGTTCGAGCGACCGTTCGACATCTGCGTGAACGAGGCGGGCTTCTACGGCATTCCGCGCAAGATCGCCGCCCAGCGCGCGGAGAAATACCTGAAGGAACTGCGCCTGTGGGACAAGGCGTTCGACCAGGCGCGGATGATGTCCGGCGGCATGAAGCGCCGCCTGATGATCGCCCGCGCCATGATGAATGAGCCGAAGCTGCTGATCCTGGACGAGCCCACCGCCGGCGTGGACATCGAGATCCGCCGCTCGATGTGGCAGTTCGTCAGCGGCATCAACGCCGCCGGCACCACGGTGATCCTCACCACGCATTACCTGGAGGAGGCCGAGTCGCTGTGCCGCAACATCGCGATCATCGACCACGGCACCATCGTGGAGAACACCACCATGAAGCGCCTGCTCGCCACGCTGGACGTGGAGACCTTCGTGCTTGACGTGGACAACGCACCGGTCCAGCTGCCGGAGCATCCGGGCATCGTGCTGCGCCGCGTGGACGACCACACGCTGGAAGCGGAGATGTCGCGCAAGCAGGATCTCAATGCGCTGTTCCATGCCCTCAATGCCATCGGCATCACCGTGCGCTCGATGCGCAACAAGGCCAACCGGCTGGAAGAGCTGTTCCTGCGCCTGATCGGCAATACCGGGGAGAAGGCGGCTTGAACCCGATCTCGGCCGACCTCGCCTCCATCTTCTTCACGAGTCCGGCGTCCGGCGCCGGCTCGCACGCATCCGCGGAGATCCACGCATGAACTCGTCAGCCAACCTGGTGGCGCTCTACACCATCACCCGCCGCGAAATCATGCGCGTGGTGCGCATCTGGACGCAGACGCTGATTCCGCCCGTGATCACGATGACGCTGTACTTCGTGATCTTCGGCAAGCTCATCGGCAGCCGCATCGGCACCATCGAGGGCGGCTTCACCTACATGCAGTACATCGTGCCGGGGTTGGTGATGATGAGCATCATCAACAACAGCTACGCCAACATCTCCAGCTCGTTCTTCGGCGCCAAGTTCCAGCGCTCGGTGGAAGAGATGCTGGTGTCGCCGATGCCGAACTGGGTGATCCTGCTCGGCTACGTGATCGGCTCGGTGGCGCGCGGCCTGGTGGTCGGCGCGCTGGTGCTGGGTGTCGCGCTGTTCTTCACCTCGCTGCACCTGATGCATCCGCTGATCACCCTGGCCTCGGTAGTGCTGGGCGCGACCATCTTTGCGCTGGCCG
>DASUJJ010000370.1:0-5171 GCA_036279335.1 Dyella sp. | reverse complement strand
CGGACATGGGAAAACCAGGGAGCAGGGGTGGGGGAGCAGGGAAGAGCAGAGGTCCGGGTGCGGGCTTTACCCTGCTCCCTGCTCCCTCCTCCCTGCATCGAGCTCTTCGATCGTGATGTTGTGATTGGTATAGATGCAGATGTCGCCGGCGATCTTCAGCGCCTTTTCCACGATGCTGCGTGCATCGAGGTCGCTGTTCTCCAGCAGCGCCATCGCGGCGGACTGCGCAAACGGGCCACCCGAGCCGATCGCGATCAGGCCGTGCTCGGGTTCGAGCACGTCGCCGTTGCCGGAGATCAGCAGCGAGGCGTCCTTGTCGGCCACCGCGAGCATCGCCTCGAGCTTCCCGTAGCGGCGGTCGGTGCGCCAGTCCTTGGCCATCTCCACCGCGGCGCGGGTGAGGTTGCCGCCGTGCTTGTCGAGCTTCTGCTCGAACAGTTCGAACAGCGTGAACGCATCGGCGGTGGCGCCGGCGAAGCCGGCCAACACGTCGCCCTTGCCGAGACGACGGATCTTGCGCGCATTGGCCTTCATCACCGTGTTGCCCAGGGTGACCTGGCCGTCGCCGCCGATCACGACCCTGCCGTGACGGCGCACCGAGACGATGGTGGTGGCGTGGAACGATTCCATAACGCTTCCGCTCAAGGATACGAAGCGTTTTCAGTGGGGTTGGCCGGCGGCGATTGCAAGCGTGCGCCGGCTGGGTGCTCGGATACCCGCCTTGTTACCTGCGCGCCGGAGCATGCATCGCCAGCGCCTGCATCCGGTCACGGGTCGCTGCCTGCGCGCTGACTGCGCCGCGCAGCACCGACCTTATTTGCGCCGAGCCCGCGGATGCGCCGCGTCGTACACCCGGGCCAGGTGCTGGAAATCGAGGTGGGTGTAGATCTGCGTGGTGGCGATGTCGGCGTGGCCGAGCAGCTCCTGCACGGCGCGCAGGTCGCCGGAGGACTCCAGCATGTGGCTGGCAAAGGTGTGCCGCAGCAGGTGCGGGTGGATGCGCTTGGCGCTGCCGTGCGCCAGCGCCAGCGTCTTCAGCCGCGCCTGCACGGTGCGCGGGCTGATCGGCGCGCCCCCGCGGCCGCGGAACACCGGGCTCTGCGCTGCCATGCCTTCGGCCTGGCCCAGCGCGCGCAGCGCGGTCACCGCGTGGCGGCCCACCGGCACGATGCGCGTCTTGCTGCCCTTGCCCAGCACGCGCACTTCGCCGCCATCCAGATCCAGATCCTGCCAGCGCAGCCCGGTGAGCTCGGACAGGCGCAGCCCGGAGGAATAGAACAGCTCCAGCATCGCCCGGTCGCGCAGCGCCAGCGCGCCCTCGACGCCGCCCTCGATCAGGCTGGCCGCCTCGTCCACGTCCAGCACCTGCGGCAGCTTGCGGTGCACCTTCGGCCCGCGCACGCCGAGCGCGGGATCGTGTTCGAGCAGGCCTTCGCGATGCAAGTGGCGGAACAGGCTGCGGCACGAGGAGAGCAGGCGCTGCAGGCTCTTCGGCGCCAGCCCGGCGCGGTGTTCGGCGGCGATGAAGCGACGCAGGTGGTGCCCGTCCAGCGCGTCGAAGTCGGCCAGCTGCTGCGCCTGCATGTAGCGCATCAGCTTGGCCAGGTCGCGGCGGTAGGCCGCCAGCGTATGCGGCGAGGCCTGTCGATCGGTGCCCAGCCGCGCCAGCCAGGCGTCGAGCTGGGCCTGCGCGGCGTCGGTCACGGCGCCGCGCTCAGCCCACGTCGCGCGCGCGCATCAGCGCGGCGGTGATGGTGGTGGCGATCATCTTCAGGAACAGCGTGCCCATGCCGGGCTGGAAGTGGTCGGCGTCGCTGGAACCGATCGCCAGCAGGCCCAGTTCGCCCAGCGGCATTACTGCGGCCGAGCGCACATCGGCGGCCCGCGCGCCGAACAGCCGCTGCAGCCGTTCGGCCGACAGGCGCCCGGCGATCGGCTCGTGATGGGCGAGGAAATCGGCGAACTCCGGCAGCGCCGCGCGGCCGTCCGGCACTTGCAGCAGCCAGTCGGCGGGCGGCAGCGCGGCCGGTCCGAACAGCACCAGCCGCACCTGTTCGGTGTGGAAGTCGGCGCTGAGCTTGGCGATCACGCTGCGCGCGGTGACCTCCGGCGTGTTCGCGCGCAGCAGCGCCACGGTGAGCTCGTGCACGCGCTTCATCAGGCGCTCGTTCTCGGCGGCGATGGTGACGAGTTCGGCCAGCCGCGTCTCCAGATCGGCATTCTTGTCGCGCAGGCTCTGCAGCTGGTACACCGCCAGCGAAGCCGCGGCGCCCTGCTCGCGCGGCATCGTCAGCTGCGCGGCCAGCTCGGGATAGTCGGCCAGGAAGCCGGGATGCCGGCGCAGGTACGCCGCCACCTGTTCGGGCTGCAGCGTCTGCTCGGTCGCGGTGTCGGTCATGCGGGCGGATCCTTCAACACGTCAGGCCGCCCGAAGGGCAGCATCGGCCGAGTGTGCGACCTGCGCCGGCGGACATCAACGCCGGCTCAGCCCAGCCACTCGCCCTCGAACACGAATGCCGCCGGGCCGCGCATCCACAGCGTCTGGCCGGCGCCCGCCCAGCGGATCTCCAGCGTGCCGCCGGGCAGGTCCACGCGCACGCGCTCGTCCACCGCGCCGCGCCGGCGCAGCAGCGCCATCGCCGCGCAGGCGCCGGTGCCGCAGGCCAGCGTCCAGCCGGCGCCACGCTCGTGCACGCGCAGGCGCAGGTGATCGCGCGCCAGCACCTGGACGAAACCCGCGTTGGCGCCTTGCGCAAAGCGCGGGTGCGCGGTGAGCGCCGGCCCCAGTGCGGCGAGCTCCGGCGCATCCACCGTCGGCACCACGGCCACCGCATGGGGGTTGCCCATCGATACGGCACCGATCTGCAGCGGGTGTCCGTCCACCTCGATCGCGTAGGCGTCGGCTTCCGCTTCGGCGGCGAACGGCACGCGCGTCGGCTCGAATACCGGTTCGCCCATGTCCACGGTGACCTCGCCACCCTGCTCCAGCCGCACCGCGACGGGCCCGGACGGGCTTTCCAGCCGTACCGTCTCGCCCTGCGCCAGCGCGCCGGCCCGATGCAGCCACGCCGCCACGCAGCGCGCGCCGTTGCCGCACTGGCCCGACGGCGAGCCGTCGGCGTTCCAGATGCCGTAATAGAACGCACACGACGGATCGCGCGGCGGTTCGATCGACAGCAGCTGGTCGAAGCCGACGCCGGTGCGCCGCTCGGCCATCGCGCGGATCGTCGCGGCATCCAGCGCCAGCGGCGCGGCGCGGCCATCCACCACGACGAAATCGTTGCCGATGCCGTGCATCTTGCTGAAACGGATGGTCACCGCGGGCGCCGCTTACGGCTGCCGGGTCGAGGCGGCCGTCGACGCCGGCGCCGGTGCGCTGGTTGTCACTGCGGGTGGCGCCTGCGGCTTGGCCGGCAGCACCAGCGGGCCGGTGTTGCCGCAACCACTGCAGCCGGCCGCCACGGCGAGCAGCGCGAAGATACGCCATGGGCGCATGGGAAATTCTCCAGATCGACAGGGGCCTGAGTATAGCCACGCGGCCCGCGGTCGCCGCTTGCGCATGGCGTACCATGCGCGACGCACATCACCGTTGGAGAGACGCCCGTGAACTGGGAGCAATGGCTCGCGCTGCCCGCCACCCTGATGCTGCTGGCGGCGGGCGTGCTGCTGCTGGTGGCGCTGGTCACCGCGGTCGGCGGCCGGCAGCACTGGCGCGAGCGGCGTCGCGTGCGCGGTTCGCTGGCCTCGCTGCTGGCGCTGGTGTGGCTGCTGCTGGCGCTGCTGTCGGCGGGACTGGGGCTGAGCCTGCGCGGCTACCGCCGGCTGGCCAGCGAAGTGCCGGTGGTGACCGTGGACGCGCGCATCCTCTCGCCGCAGCGCTGGGCGCTCACCCTGACCTGGCCCGACGGCAGCACGCGCTCGGTCAACCTGGCCGGCGACGCGTTCCGCGTCGAGGCGATCGTGCTGAAGTGGAATCTGCCGACCCTGCTCGCCGGGGTGCCGCCGCTGTACCGGCTCGATCGGCTGGACGGCCGCTACGACGATGCCGCGCAGGAAAGCGAGGCGCCGCGCACGGTGATCGACTTCCGCCAGGCCGGCGCCTGGGATCTGCTCGCCCTGCGCCAGCGCTACCCGCAGTGGCTGCCGGTGGTGGACACCGTCTACGGCAGTGGCGCGTTCCTGCCGCTGGTCGACCAGGGGCATTACACGGTGAGCCTGATGCGTACCGGCGCGCTGGTCGCGCGCCCGGATGACGCCACGGCGCAGCGACTGGGCGAATCACTGCGCTAGTAGAGTTGCTTGCCGTAGCGCCAGGCGTCGGCACCGTCTTCATAGAAGCGCACCAGACGGCCGAGACGGCGATAGCCCAGCCGCTCGTAAAGTCGGATAGCGCTGGCGTTGTCGATGCGCACTTCCAGCCGCAGCTCGCGGCAGCCGCGCTGCCGCGCCGCCTGCTCCACCGCCGCCAGCAGCGCCGAGCCCACGCCCTTGCCGCGCGATTCCGGCTTGCTCGCCAGCGAGTACAGCCGCGCCACGGTGCTGCCCTTGCGATAGAACACCACCGCGGTGCCGAGGAAGCGGCGCCGGTTGGCGCTGGCCACCAGCACGCTGGCGCTGTCGCTGTCGAGATGGCGGCGGTACTGGGTCCGGCTCATGCGGTCGCTGTCGAAGGTGGCGTCTTCCAGCGTGACCAGATCATCGAGGTCGGACAGCTCGGCGCGACGCACGCGCACCGCCGCGGTGGCGGGCGCGGGCGCGTCGGATGCGGCAGCGGCGGTGGTGGCTTTCAGGGCGATGGGTTCCGGCGGCAGGCGGCGAGCGGAGGGGGCGGCGCCGGGCATCCGGCGGGCGCGACGAGGGCGGCACTGTAGTGCAGCCTCCGGTCCGGCGCACCCTCTGCATGGGCCTTCGCCGGTGCGGTTTAGGCACGCTTCAGTGCCACCGCTTGTGCAGCGCCTCGGCTATGCGACACTGCGCGCCTTGCGCCGCCCCGCCCTGAAATTTCCCGCGACGACGCACCCTCTCTGCGCGTGTTGAAGGTGTCATGACCCGTCTGGTCATCGTTGTCGAAAAGGCCTCCGACTGGGGCTCCTACTATCCGTCCGTCGACGTGATGAGCGCGATGGACTACCTGCGCGAACCGATCGGCAACGACGACGAGCGCACCCACG
>DASUJJ010000369.1:0-2864 GCA_036279335.1 Dyella sp. | reverse complement strand
CTGGCCAACCCGGAACAGGCGGTGCGCGACCAGAAGGCCGACCTGGTGGTGCGCATCTCCGCCGACTACCCCGAGTCCTGGCGCAAGGGCGAGCCGGTGCAGGTGGAGCTGATCTACGACTCCTCCCAGCGCGACTCGCACACGCCGGTGGAACGGGTCACCGACCTGGTGCAGAACTACGCCCGCCAGCAGGGGGCGATGCGGCTGCTCGCGCGCGGACTCTCCCCCTCGGTGGCCTCGCCGGTGATGGTGGCCAAGCGCGACCAGGCCACGGCGCAATCGCGCTCGGTGCTGATGTTCAACATGCTGCCGTACTTCTTCGTACTCACCATCCTGGTCGGCGGCATGTACCTGGCGATCGACCTGACCGCGGGCGAGCGCGAGCGGCAATCGCTGGAGCCGCTGTTCGCCAACCCGGTGCCGCGCTGGAAGATCTTCCTGGGCAAGCTGGCGGCGATCTGCCTGTTCTCGGCCGCCAGCCTGGTGCTGTGCCTGGTCACCTTTGCCGTGGTCGGCCGTTTCATTCCCACCGAGAAGTTGGGGATGGAGGTCGACCTGGGACCGTCCTTCGCACTGCACGTGCTGCTGCTGCAGCTGCCGCTGATCGTGTTGCTGGCCGCGCTGCAGTCGCTGGTGGCGGCGTTCGCCAAGAGCTACCGCGAGGCACAGACCTATGTGTCGCTGCTGACCATGGTGCCGCTGCTGCCAAGCGTCGCCCTGATGGTCATGCCGATCAAGCCGCAGAACTGGATGTACGCCGTGCCACTGCTGGGCCAGCACCTGGGCATCCTCGACCTGGTGCGCGGCGATGGCATCGGCGCCCTGCCGCTGGTGCTGTGCCTGGCCGGCAGCTCGCTGGCCGCACTGATCGTCTCGCTGATCGCCATCCAGCTGTACCGGTCCGAACGACTGGCGGTTTCGGCCTGATTGTCACCGCACGTGCGGGGCGGTCTGTGCGCGGCTGGGATGGGTCTTACGGTCGCGCACGGCGCTCCTACAGGGAACCTCGAATAACTGTGCGAGGTCCGGCGACCGCTGTAGCAACTGTGTTCTTACCTGGCCGGTGCCGGGGTCGCCAAGGCGTCGCGCATGCGGGCGTTGAGGATAGTTAGCAGTTTGCGCATGGCCGCGACTAGGGCGACTTTCTTGAGCTTCCCCCGGGCAACAAGGCCCTGGTAGAAGGCCTTGAGGTTTGGATCGTGGCGGACCGCCGAGAGGGTGGCCATGTACAGGATCGCGCGCGGCTGCGCGCGGCCGCCCCAGGTCGTGCGCTTGCCTTTAAACGTGCCGCTATCGCGTGCCAGCGGAGCGACGCCATAGAGTTTGGCGACGGATTTACGGTTGAGCTGGCCCAGCTCAGGCATGTCGCAGATCAGCGTGCTCAGGAGGACCTGGCCGACTCCTTTGATCGAGCCGAGCACGCGTGCCTGCATGGTGTCCTTGACCTGCTCGCCGATCGTCGCGTCCAGGCGAGCGCGGTCGTCCTGGAGCCGAGCGAGGTGGTCCTCCAGCATGGCCCGCAGGCTGGGCTCCACGGTCTGGCGACGGCGCTGTTTCTCGGCCGCAATCATCTGCACCAGCTGCGCTCGGCGCTGGTGGAACGCCTTGAGGCGCCGTGCTTTTTCGTCCAGCGGGCAATAAGCCACCCGGGGGATGACGGCCGCCATATGCGCCAGAATCCGCGCATCGAGCCGGTCGGTTTTGGCCAGCTGGCCGACGGCCTTGGCAAAGTCGCGGGCCTGCCGGGGGTTGACCCGCGCCACGGGCACGCCGGCCGCGTGAAGCGCATCCAGCGCGGCCTGCTCATAGCCGCCGGTCGCCTCCAGTAGAACCTGCGTCGTCTCGAAGGGCCGCAGCCATTCGACCAGCCGGTGAAAGCCGGCCGTGTCGTTGGTGAACCGCTGCACGATCGCGTGACCATGCACGGCCACGTCAAGGAACGCCTTGCTCACATCTACGCCGGCACCGATGAAGCGCATCGCCATCTCCGATAGTCTTGGGATTGTCGAGAGCCCCTCCTCACCAACCCTGCCTTATTTCCGAGCGTGTACTCGGGCAACTGTTCGGGCGTGCGTGAGGAGATACCGGCGTGGCGACCTGGCTACAGAACGATCGTCGTGGATCAAGGAGCAAACGGTCGACCACGCCGGCTCTCGACACCCAATCTGGCAGATGCGGGACAAATAAGGAGCCCACTTGTGGGCGATGCTCTGGCGCCTGAGCCGCACCGCCAAGTGCATCGCCCACAAGTGGGCTCCTACAAGGGCATAGCGGCTCGAGCGAGTTTTTCGAGCTCCCTACAGGAGGATGCGGTATTCGAGATGCCCGCATCGGGCCCGTGGCAAGCTTTGAAGGTTCCGTGGATATAACAGCTACGCGGTGTCAGCCGTCCAGCCGGGCGCGGGCCTGCAAGGGTGGCCGGCGCGCCAGGGTAACTTCGGTGTGGAACGGGGCGCCGTTGCGCAGGCCTGATACCTCGACCTTGGTGCCAGGCTTGAGTGCGGCCTCGTGGCGGCGCAGGTCGGCCGGGTCGAGGATGTCGTCGGTGCCGATGCGCAGCAGGATGTCGTGCGGCTGGATGCCGGCCTGTGCGGCCGGGCCGCCCGGGTAGACGTCGGTGACCTGCGCGCCGCGTGCGGCCGCGGGCAGGCCGCTGTCCGCGGCCACCGGCACGAAGGCGTAGTCGGCACCGAGCCAGCCGCGCACCACGTGGCCGGTGGCGATGATCTGGTCGAGCACGTTCTTGGCGTTGCTCATGGGAATGGCGAAGCCGATGCCCTCGGCGTTGGCCTGCCGCCCGATCAGCAGCGTGTTGATGCCGACAAGCTCGCCCCGGGCGTTGACCAGCGCGCCGCCGGAGTTGC
>DASUJJ010000368.1:0-7131 GCA_036279335.1 Dyella sp. | reverse complement strand
GTTGCCCGTGCCGTCCTGGGTGTTGGTGCCAGCCGTGTTGCCCCAGGAGGTGCTGTTAAGAACATCCTGATAAAGGGCGTAGGCGACGGTGTCGGTGTTGCCGGTAGTGGCACCTGCCATCGTGCCGGTGCCGTCGGTGCTGTTGGAACTCGGCTTCAGGCCGATCTTGTAGGCGGTCTTCTTGGAGCACGTGACATTGATGTTGCTGGTGTTCTGAGTCAGGTCGCCGGTCGAATTGGCAGCGGCAGAGCCAAAATCCAAGTCGCCACTGGTGGATACCGAGCAGGCCTTGTTGATGGTCAGCTTGACCTTGAACGAGCTGGAAGCGGTGGCGGCTGACGCTGCGATGGCAAAGCCACCAAGAGAAATCAGAGCGACAGCAAGCGCAATCTTCTTCTGGAACATGAATTCCCCCTTTGGGTGGATCGGCAAGTGGAACAAAGTAAGCAAGGTCGGAACGGTGGTGCTGTTTTACGGGCCAGGTGCAGCAACCCCCATGCCAAGCAGCACGGAAAACGCTCGTTCAGCTAAATAATGCCAATAGTTACAGTCACTTGGTTGGCACTCGGAGCGCGCAACGCGCTCGGAAAATTCTGTGAATTGCGACACATAGCGTCATAAATTGCAAACCAGATCACATTTTTACCCTCAAGTTTTGCCGCCTGGGGCCGATAGATGCGGCCTTGTAAAGTGTCCTTGACATCGCTTCGCTGCCTACGTATCTTCCTGTCAAGGGTGCTTTACATGCGACAGGGGAAAGGTGGCTATGGGGTGGAACATGAACGGCTGCAGGCAGGGTGAGGCGTGGAGTCCCGGTCGAGCGCTGCGGGCGAGCGGGAGCGTGCGATGAATCGCCTGTCCGAGCAGAGGTACCAGCGCCATCTCGGCGTGGCCATGCTGGCCTATGTCGCGGCGATGGTGCTGGTATGGCCGCTGGCGCGCACCACACCGGAGCTGTGGCTGAAGGTTTCGCTGGCCGCGGTGCCGGCGCTGCCGATGCTTTACGTGATCGCCCTGATGGCCCGCATGGTGGCGCAGAGCGACGAGTTCGAGCAGCGCGTGCATCTGGTGGCGCTGGGCGTGGCCAGCGCCGTGCTGGCGGCGCTGAGCCTGATCGGCGGGCTGCTTGCCGCCGCCCACGCCGTGCCGCTGGACGGCAGCGTCCTCATCTGGGTGTTCCCGCTGATGATGGTGACCTACGGCGTGACCCGCTGGTGGGTGATCACGCGTCGCTACGGCGGCACCACCGCGTGCGACAGCGGATCGACCTGGTCGCTGCCCAGGCGCCTGCTGCTGGTGGCTGCACTGATGGGCGTGGTGCTGCTTGCAGCCTGGTGGCATGGCGGGCTTGATGACATGAGCGTGGGGCTGCTCGCCGGGATGGGCGTCACCAGCCTTCTCCTGGCCGCCATCGAGACGGTGCGCCGCTGGCGCCGGCTACGTCGTGAGCAGGCCGCAGCCCAGCCGGGAGCGCACGGGTGATGCGCGCCATCCACCGCCGCTATCTGCGCGAATTCTTCACCGCGATGGGACTGTATGTCGCGCTGATCGCGCTCTACGGCGTGCTGGCGCCGCGGCTGCCCGCCAGCCCCTGGCGCTTCGTGCTGGCGATCGCGCCGCTGCTGCCGGTGATCGGCGTGATCCGTGCCGTGGTGCGGCTGATTCGCGATGAGGACGAGCTGGAGCAGCGCATCGATCTGCAGGCGTTTGCCATCGCCGCGATGGTCACCGGCTTCGGCTTCTTCAGCTACGGTCTGCTGCTGAGCGTGAGCGCCTTTCCCAAGGCACCGGCGTTCCTGGTGGCGATCCTGGTGATGCCGAGCTTGTTCGGCAGCTACGGTCTTGCCAAGTGGGCGGTGTCGCGGCGGTACGCCCGTTCATGAACAACCGCGTGCGCGACCTGCGCGGGGAGCAGGGCTGGTCGCAGGCGGACCTCGCCGAGCGGCTGGACGTGTCGCGGCAAACCGTCAACGCCATCGAGACAGGCAAGTACGACCCGAGCCTGCCGCTGGCCTTCAAGATCGCGCGGCTGTTCGGGCAGCCGATCGAATCCATCTTTGACCCGGGGAGCAGCATGTGAGCAAGAAACGCAGTTCACGCATGGGCGTGGTGGTGGCCATCGCGGTGGCGATTTTTGCGGGCAACCGCGTTGCGCATCACCGGGGGCAGGAAGCTGAGTCAGCCGCGGCTGCGGCATCTTCAGTCCACGGGGCCGCGAAGGTGGTCAAGGTGGCGCCGGCGCCGCCGGCCACCTGGAAACTCGGCTCGCTCACCCTCAGCGCGTGCGAGCTGGGCCAGCCCAACAGCGGGCAGACCACTGCCGCGTGGTGCGCGCCGTTCGAGGTACCGGAGAATCGCGACGACCCGGCCAGCCGCACGATCACCCTGCGCCTGGCGGTGGTGCGCTCCAACGCCGAAGTCGCCGCGAAGGACATGCTGGTGTTCCTCGCCGGCGGTCCCGGCCAGGCGGCCACCGAGAACGCGGCGGCGGCGATTGCCGCGCTCGATCCGCTGCTGGCGCACCGCAACCTGCTGCTGCTCGACCAGCGCGGCACCGGCGGCTCGCATCCGCTGAGCTGCAAGAACGAGGAACCGCCGGCCACGCCCGGCGACGAACTCGAAGATGATCCGGCCAAGCTCAAGGCCGAGGTTGCCCGCTGCCTGGCGCAGGTGGAGAAGCACGCCGATCCGCGCTTTTACACCACCACCATCGCCACGCGGGATCTGGAAGACGTGCGCAAGGCGCTGGGCTCGCCGAGCTTCGACCTCGTCGGCGTCTCCTACGGCACGCGGATGGCACAGCAGTACGCCATGCGCTTCCCGGATGCGGTGCGTTCGATCGTGCTCGATGGCGTGGTGCCCAACTCGCTGGTGCTCGGCGAGGACTTCGCGCAGAACCTGGACGATGCGCTGAAGGCGCAGTTTGCCCGCTGCACCGCCGATGCCGAGTGCCACAAGCGCTTTGGCGACCCGTACCAGACGCTGTACCAGCTGCGTGATGCGCTGCGCGCCAATCCGCACACGGTGAGCTTCCGCGATCCGCAGACCTACCAGACCGTGCAGCGCCGGCTCAGCGAGTTTTCGCTGGCCAGCGTGGTGCGCATGTTTGCCTACTCGCCGATCACCGCCGCGCTGCTGCCGCTGTCGATCGACGCGGCCGCGCACGGCGACGTCGGTCCGCTGCTCGGCCAGGCCAAGCTGCTCTCGGGCGATCTGGCCGACACCATGAACGGCGGCATGCAGTCCTCGGTGATCTGCAGCGAGGACGCCGACCTGTTCACTCCGCGCCCGCAGGACGCCCAGACCATCCTGGGCACGCGCATGGTCGACGCGCTCACCACCGTGTGCAGCGTGTGGCCGCACGGCACGCGTCCGAAGGATTTCCATGACCCGCTGAAAACCAACAAGCCGGTGCTGCTGATGTCCGGCCAGTACGACCCGGTGACGCCACCGCGCTACGGCGAGGAGGTGCTCAAGGGGCTGAGCAACGCGCGCCACCTGGTCGCCAGGGGGCAGGGCCACAGCGTGATGGCCGCCGGTTGCATGCCCAAGCTGATCAAGCATTTCGTCGAAGACCTGCAGCCCAAGACGCTCGACGCGAGCTGCCTGGACCGCCTGCAGCCCACCCCGATGTTCATCGATTTCAACGGAGCCACGCCGTGAAACGCCAATCCATGCTGTTCGCCGCCGTGCTCTGGGCCGCGGCCATCCTCGCTGCGGCCGTCCTCGACGCCCCGGCGTTCTATTCGCAAATCCTGCTTCCGATGCTGGCCGTCATGTCGCTGCATCCGCGGGCAGGCTCGTGCCTGACCAGGAGTGCCACCCCATGATCGAGGTGAAGGATCTGCACAAGGCCTTTGGCACGGTGAAGGCCGTCGACGGCGTCACCTTCAGCGCCCGCGACGGCCAGATCACCGGCCTGCTTGGCCCCAACGGTGCCGGCAAGACCACCACGCTGCGCATGCTCTACACGCTGATGGCGCCCGATCGCGGCCAGGTGCTGGTGGACGGCATCGACGCGGCGGCCGACCCGCTGGCGGTGCGCCGCCGGCTTGGCGTGCTGCCGGATGCGCGCGGCCTGTACAAGCGGCTCACCGCGCGCGAGAACATCGACTACTTCGCGCGGCTGCAGGGCCTGCCGGAAGACGAGCTGCGCAGGCGTCGCGAGGCGCTGGTCGCCGCGCTGGACATGGCCGACATCGCCGACCGCCGCACCGAGGGCTTCTCGCAGGGGCAGCGGGTGAAGACCGCGATTGCCCGCGCGCTGATCCACGATCCGCGCAACGTGATCCTCGACGAGCCGACCAACGGTCTGGACGTGATGGCTACCCGCGCCCTGCGCGAGTTCATGCACAAGCTCAAGGCGGAGGGCCGCTGCGTGCTGTTCTCCAGCCACATCATGCAGGAGGTCGGCGCGCTGTGTGACCGCATCGTGGTGATCGCGCGCGGCCGCGTGGTGGCCGACGAAACCCCCGACGCGCTGCGCGAGCAGACCGGCGAAGCCAACCTGGAAGACGCCTTCGTGAAACTGATCGGCACCGACGAGGGCCTCGCCGCATGAATACGCCCGCCAACAACCACCCCGTGCGCCGCGCGCGCGCCGTGCTCACCGTGTTCCTCAAGGAGGTGCGCGAGAACCTGCGCGACCGCCGCACGCTCACCAGCGCCTTCCTCACCGGCCCGCTGCTGACGCCGCTGATGTTCGTGATGCTGATCAACTTCACCATCAACCGCGAGCTGGACAAGGCCGAGGCGCCGTTGAAGGTGCCGGTGATCGGCGCCGAATACGCGCCGAACCTGGTCAATGCGCTCAAGGTGGGCGGCGTGCTGCCGCAGCCGGCGATAGCCGATCCGGAAGCGGCGGTGCGCAACCAGGAGGTCGATCTCGCCCTGCGCATCCGCGCGGATTACCCCAAGGCCTGGCGCAAGGGCGAGCCGGTGCAGGTGGAGCTGATCTACGACTCCTCCCAGCGCGACGCCAGCACGCCGGTGGAGCGCGTGACCAACCTCATCGAGGGCTATGCGCGCATGCAGGGCGCCATGCGACTGGTGGCGCGCGGGCTCTCGCCCGCCACCGCCAACCCGGTGCTGGTGGCCAAGCGCGATCAGGCCACCGCGCAGTCGCGCGCCGTGCTGGTGTTCAACATCCTGCCGTACCTGTTTGTGCTGACCATCTTCATCGGCGGCATGTACCTGGCGATCGACCTTACCGCCGGCGAGCGTGAGCGACAGTCGCTGGAGCCGCTGTTCGCCAACCCGGTGGCGCGCTGGAAGATCTTCCTCGGCAAGCTGGCGGCGATCTGCGCGTTCTCGGCGGCAAGCCTGGTGATCTGCCTGGTTGCCTTCGCGGTGATCGGCCGCTTCATTCCGGCCGAGAAGCTGGGCATGGAGCTGGAGCTGGGGCCGTCATTCGGCGCCCGCGTGCTGCTGTTGCAACTGCCGCTGATCGTGCTGCTGGCTGCGCTGCAGTCGCTGGTGGCGGCGTTCGCCAAGAGCTACCGCGAGGCGCAGACCTACGTGTCGCTGTTGATGATGGTGCCGATCCTGCCCAGCGTGGTGCTGATGGTCATGCCGATCAAGGCGCAGGACTGGATGTACGCGGTGCCCCTGCTCGGCCAGCACCTGGGCATCCTCGACCTGGTGCGTGGCACCGGTGTCAGCCCGCTGCACCTGGCCTGTTGCCTGGGTGGCAGCGCGCTGGCGGCGATCATCGCCACGGTGGTCACCATGCAGCTGTACCGCTCCGAGAAACTGGCGATCTCCGGCTGACGCCAGCGGCGAGGGCGGCACGCGCGTGCTGCCCTCGCTTACCATGGCGTTCTCATTCCACGGAGAACCGCCATGCGCCATCGCCTGCTTCCGCTGTGTCTGCTGCTTGCCCTCGGCGCTGCCGCCTTGGGCGGATGTTCCTCCTCGCATGACGACAAGGCGCCAGCAGCCGGCGAGCCGGCCAAGGCCCCCGTGTCCGCCGCGAGCGCCGCTGCGCCGGCCGCGGAAAGCACGGTGCGCCAGCACCTGGCCGACTACGCCAAGGTCAAACTCACGGCTGATCTCTCCGGTCTCGACGCCGACCAGAAGAAGATGCTCGGCCTGCTGATCGATGCGGCCGACGTCACCAACGCGATCTACTGGCAGCAGTCGTGGGGCGACAAGGCCGCACTGATGGCGAAGATCACCGATCCGGACGTGCGCGCCTTCGCCGAACTCAACTATGGCCCGTGGGACCGCCTCGACAACGACCGGCCGTTTGTTCCCGGCGTGGGTCCGCGCCCGGCCGGTGCACAGTTCTACCCGGCTGACATGAGCAAGGCTGAGTTCGAGCAGGCCGAGCTCAAGGACAAGGCCTCGCTGTACACGTTGCTGCGCCGTGATGCTGCCGGCAAGCTCACCACCGTGCCCTATCACGAGGCCTACCAGGCCGAGCTGGACAAGGCTGCCGGCCTGTTGCGCGAAGCGTCCAAGCTCGCGAAGGACGCCGGCTTCGCCAAGTACCTGTCGATGCGCGCCGACGCGCTCGAGAGCGACGACTACCAGCCCAGCGACCTCGCCTGGATGGACATGAAGACCAACCCGGTCGACATCGTCATCGGCCCGATCGAAACCTACGAAGACCAGTTGTTCGGCTACAAGGCCAGCTACGAGAGCTACGTGCTGCTCAAGGACCAGGCCTGGAGCGAGCGCCTGGCCCGCTTCACCAAGTACCTGCCCGAGCTGCAGCGCGAGCTGCCGGTAGAGGCCAAATACAAGGCCGAGACGCCCGGCTCCGACGCCGACCTCAACGCCTACTTCGCCGTGTACTACGCCGGCGACGCCAACGTCGGCGCCAAGACCATCGCGATCAACCTGCCCAACGACGAGCAGGTGCAGCTGAAGAAGGGCACGCGCCGGCTGCAGCTGGAAAACGTGATGCAGGCGAAGTTCGACACCATCATGCTGCCGATCGCCAAGGCGCTGATCGCCGATGACCAGCAGAAGCACCTTACCTTCGACGCGTTCTTCCAGAACACCATGTTCCACGAGGTGGCCCATGGACTGGGCATCAAGAACACGCTTGACGGCAAGAGCACCGTGCGCGAGGCGCTGAAGGACCAGGCCTCCAGCTTCGAGGAAGGCAAGGCCGACGTGCTCGGC
>DASUJJ010000367.1:0-2128 GCA_036279335.1 Dyella sp. | reverse complement strand
ACTCCAGTTCGCGCTCCAGCTTTTTCTGCTTTTCGAACAGTTGGCGCAACTTGTCCACCACCTCGTCGCCGTTGCCCGACAGCAGGTGGGACAACTCGCCCAGGCGGCGCTCCTCGCCCGCGACAAAGTCCAGCGCACCTGCGCCCGTCAGCGCCTCGATGCGGCGCACGCCCGATGCCACACCCGCTTCGCTGACGATCTTGAACAGCCCGATATCGCCGGTGCGGCCGACGTGGGTGCCGCCACACAGTTCGGTCGAGAAGTCGCCCATCTTCAAGACGCGCACCTCGTCACCGTACTTCTCGCCGAACAGCGCCATCGCGCCAAACGCAATGGCGTCGTCGTACGTCATCTGATGCACTTCAGCCGGCGCGTTGCGCCGCACTTCAGCGTTCACCAGCGCTTCCACCTCGGCCAGTTCCTCGCGGCTCATCGGCTTGAAGTGCGCAAAGTCGAAGCGCAGTCGCTCAGGCGCCACCAGCGAGCCCTTTTGCGTCACGTGCTCACCGAGCACCTTGCGCAGCGCTGCGTGCAGCAGGTGGGTGGCCGAGTGGTTGAGCACGGTAGCCTGCCTGCGCGATTCATCCACCGTCGCCGCCACGACGTCACCGCGCCGCAAGGGCTGCGTGCCGCGCCATGCGCCTGCATGGCCAAAGAACACGCCGCCCATCTTGAGCGTGTCGGAAACCTCGAAGCGACCGGCCGCAGCCTCCAGCGCGCCGGTGTCGCCCACCTGGCCGCCTGACTCTGCGTAGAACGGCGTGCGATCCAGGATGATCA
This sequence comes from Dyella sp., assembly GCA_036279335.1. Lineage (GTDB taxonomy): Bacteria > Pseudomonadota > Gammaproteobacteria > Xanthomonadales > Rhodanobacteraceae > Dyella_A. Next base: position 1,348 of record DASUJJ010000367.1, on the reverse strand, counting down.
ACCCGTCTTCGCCATCGGTCAGCTGATCAAACTGCTTGCCGCCGCGCACGATGCCGACCACCTTTGCCCCTTCGGTAGCCAGCGCGTCGTAACCAAGAAAGACGGTGGGCTGCAGCAGGCTGGCCAGATCGGCCGGCATCAGCCCCTTGGCTTCGAACTTGCCCGCCGCACGGGCGCGTTCGCGCTGCTCGGTCATGGCCTGTTCGAAGCCGGCCATGTCGACGTCCAGCCCGCGCTCGCGCGCGATGTCGGCGGTGAGATCTACCGGAAAACCATAGGTGTCGTACAGGCGGAAGGCATCGAACCCGGGAATCGTTTTCCCGGCCTTGCCGGCCACCTCGTCGAACACGCGCATGCCGTGCTCGAGCGTCTCGCCGAAGCGCTGCTCCTCGGTACGCAGCGCGTCCTCGATGAACGCCTGCTTCGCCGCCAGCTCCGGGTAGGCCTCGCCCATCTCGGCAACGAGGGGCGCCACCATCTTCCAGAAAAAGTCGCCGCGCACGCCCAGCATCCAGCCGTGGCGCAGGGCACGGCGAATGATCCGGCGCAGCACGTAGCCGCGGCCCTCGTTGGACGGCAACACGCCGTCGACGATGAGGAACGAGCAGGCGCGAATGTGGTCGGCGATCACCCGCAGCGACTTGTTGGCCAGATCCCCGGTGCCGGTGAACTCGCCGGCCTTGCGGATCAGGTGCGCGAACAGGTCGATCTCGTAGTTGGAGTGCACGTGCTGAAGCACCGCAGCCAGGCGCTCCAGGCCCATGCCGGTGTCCACGCAAGGCGCCGGCAGCGGCGAGAGCGTGCCGTCCGGCGCGCGATCGAACTGCATGAACACCAGGTTCCAGATCTCGATGTAGCGGTCGCCGTCCTCGTCGGGCGAGCCGGGCGGGCCGCCGGCCACGTCCGGGCCATGGTCGTAGAAGATCTCGGTGCACGGACCGCAGGGACCGGTGTCGGCCATCTGCCAGAAGTTGTCCGAGGCGAACGGCGCGCCCTTGTTGTCACCGATGCGCACGATGCGCTCGGCGGGCACGCCAACCTCCTTGTTCCAGAGGTCGAAGGCTTCGTCATCGGTGTGGTAGACGGTCACCCACAGCTTGTCCGCCGGCAGTTTGAACACGTTGGTGAGCAGCTCCCATGCCCACACGATCGCCTCGCGCTTGAAGTAGTCACCGAACGACCAGTTGCCCAGCATCTCGAAGAAGGTGTGGTGGCGCGCGGTGTACCCCACGGCGTCCAGATCGTTGTGCTTGCCGCCGGCGCGCAGGCAGCGCTGGACGTCGGCTGCGCGCACGTAGGGCAGCTTCTCACTGCCCAGGAAAACGTTCTTGAACGGCACCATGCCCGA
>DASUJJ010000366.1:0-4570 GCA_036279335.1 Dyella sp. | reverse complement strand
CGTAAACCTGCCACGCCGTGGTCACAGGTCCACCGCTTCCTTCAGCACCGCGTCGCGCAGATGGCGGTTGAGTTCGTGCTCGGGGATCAGATCCAGGTGGCGTCCGGTAATTTCGGCCAGGCGTTCGGCGAGCGGGAGTCGCTGGGCGAACAGGTCGTAGCCGCGCGGAAAATCCACCAGAAAATCGATGTCGCTGTCGGGACGCTCTTCGCCACGGGCGACCGAGCCTAACACGCGAATCCGCCGCGCGCCGTACAGGCGGCACGCGGCTTCGATGGCGGCTTTTTGTCGATGCAGCGTGTCGAGCAGCATGCCGTGGCTCCGGTACGGGCTTGGTCGTTAGTTTAGCCATGCATCGGCCGATGAAGTATGGCGTGTGGCATGGAGCGGAAGGGTTGGTCGAGCAACCGATCCTAGGTGGACCTCGTGGCTTTCAACAGGTGCGGCCACGATCGCGGCCCTGCCATGACTTTCGGCCGTATCCGCCCGACCCCGTCCACTTCACCATGCCCCGGTTGGGGACTTTCCGTTTCCGTCTTCCGGTTGGGCTGGCGCATGGCGTCAGCCTGGGCCGTCCAATCTGCAGGAGATGTCATGCGTCGTACTCTCGTTTCCGCCATCGCGCTGGCCCTGGCCGGCGTGTCGATGGCCCCGCTCGCGGCCGCGGCCAAGGCGCCCCAGTCGCGCGAGGTCACCACCCAGCTGCCGCGCGGCGTCGTGCCGTCCCACTACGAAGTGGCCGTCGTTCCGCACGCGGACAAGCTCAGCTTCGACGGCAAGACCACCATCACGCTGAACGTGCTCAAGCCCACCAGCAGCATCACGCTCAACGCGGCGGACCTCACGTTCTCCGACGCCACGCTGACGCCCACCCGGCTGAAGATCATGGTCGGCAAGCCCAAGGTGTCGGTGGACGAGAAGGCGCAGACGGCCACCTTCACCTTCGATCACCCGATCCCCGCCGGCGAATATCGCCTGGCGATGAGTTACACCGGCAAGATCGGCACCCAGGCCAACGGCTTTTTTGCGCTGGACTACGACACCGAGGCCGGCCAGAAGCGCGCGCTGTACACGCAGTTCGAGAACTCCGACGCGCGCCGCTTCATCCCCTCGTGGGACGAGCCGAACTACAAGGCGACCTTCGACCTCACCGCCACCGTGCCGACCGGCGAGATGGCGGTGAGCAACATGCCGATCGCCTCCAGCAAGGATCTCGGTAACGGCATGACCGAGGTGCACTTCGGTACCTCGCCGAAGATGTCCACCTATCTGCTGTTCTTCAGCGTGGGTGATTTCGAGCGCGCCACCAAGATGGCCGAAGGCACCGAGATCGGCGTGATCGCGCAGAAGGGCATGGTCGACCAGGCCGGCTTTGCGCTGGATTCCTCGGCCGCCGTGCTGCATGAGTACAACGACTACTTCGGCGTGAAGTACCCGCTGCCGAAGCTGGACAACATCGCCGCGCCGGGCCAGAGCCAGTTCTTCTCGGCGATGGAAAACTGGGGCGCGATCTTCACCTTCGAGTACTCGCTGCTGCTCAACCCGACGATCTCTACCCAAGGCGACAAGCAGCGCGTGTTCAACACCGCCGCGCACGAGATGGCGCACCAGTGGTTCGGCGATCTGGTGACGATGAGCTGGTGGGACGACCTGTGGCTCAACGAAGGCTTCGCCTCGTGGATGGCCGCGCGCACCACCGAGAAGCTGCATCCGGAATGGCACACCAGCCTCGACCTGGTCGGCACGCGCGAGGGGGCGATGTCGCAGGACGCCGTCGCCAGCACGCACCCGGTGGTGCAGCACGTCGAGACGGTGGAGCAGGCCAGCCAGGCGTTTGACTCCATCACCTACTCCAAGGGCGAGGCGGTGATCACCATGCTGGAGGCCTACGTGGGCCCCGAGGCATGGCGTACCGGCGTGCGCAACTACATCAAGGCGCACGCCTACGGCAACACGACGTCCGATGACTTGTGGACCTCGGTGCAGGCCGCAGCGGGCAAGCCGATCATGCAGATCGCGCACGACTTCACGCTGCAGCCGGGCATCCCGCTGATCCGCGTGCAGACCACCGCGTGCAGCGGCGGCAAGACCCAGGTGCTGCTCAGCCAGGGCGAGTTCACCAAGGATCGCCCGAACAAGACGCCGCTGCGCTGGCACGTGCCGGTGATTGCCAAGACCCTCGGCGGCAAGCCGGTGACCACCGTGGTGGACGGCAAGGGTTCGCTGAGCGTGCCGGGCTGCAGCCCGGTGCTGGTGAACGCGGGCCAGACCGGCTACTACCGCACGCTGTATTCGCCGGCGCAGTTCGATGCGCTCAAGGGCGAGTTCGCCAAGCTGGCTCCGATCGATCAGCTCGGTCTGATGGGTGACACGTGGGCGCTGGCGATGGCCGGCCTGGAGCCGGTGGCCAACGTGCTGGAGCTGGCCAAGGCCACGCCGGCCGACGCCGATCCGCAGGTGTGGGGCGAGGTAGCCGGTTATTTCAGCGCGCTCGACAACTACTACGACGGTGACCCGGCGCGGCAGGCCCGCTTCCGCGCGTTTGCGCTGGAGCGCCTGCGTCCGGTGTTCGAGCGGCTGGGCTGGCAAGCCAAGGCCGACGAGAGCGTGCCGTCCGCGCTGCTGCGCGCCCAGCTGATCGGTACGCTAGCCGCGCTGGGCGACAAGGACACGATCGCCGAAGCGCGCCGCCGCTTCGCTGCGCAGAAGACCGACCCGACCGCCGTGCCGGTGCCGCTGCGCAGGATCATCACCGCCATCGTGGCGCGCAACGCCGACGCCGCCACCTGGGACCAGCTGCACGCCCAGGCCAAGGCCGAAACCACGCCGATGATCAAGGATCAGCTGTACGCCATGCTGTCGCTGGCCAAGGACGACAAGTTGGCGCAGCAGGCGCTGGAGCTGGCGCTCACCCCCGAGCCGGGCGCGACCAACAGTGCCGGGATGATCCGCATCGTGGCGTCGGACCATCCGGACATGGCGTTCGACTTTGCCGTGGCGCACCGCGACCAGGTCGACAAGCTGGTGGATTCGACCTCGGCCAGCCGCTACTACCCGGCGCTGGGTGCCAGCTCGCTGAAGCCGGAGATGATCGACAAGATCAAGGCCTACGCCGACGCGCACATCGCCAAGAGCTCGCAGCGCGTGGCCAACACGGTGATCGCCAACATCAAGTACCGCATGATGATCCGCAACGATCGCCTGCCGGACGTGGATGCATGGCTGGCGAAGCACGCCGACTGAGCGTTGCGACGAGGCGAGCTGTGAACGAGGCCCCGCTTTGCGGGGCCTCTTTTTTGGTTCTTCGTGGTGTGCCCGCCTTTGCGGCAGGGCATGCCCCGCCTCAAGCCCCTGTGGGAGCGGCTTCAGCCGCGAAGCTTCTGGCCTTGCCAACTTTGCCTGCGGATTCAGGGCGAGCGACATCGCCAGTCGGCTGGCTCCAGCCCACGCGGCGCACAGTTAGGTGCGCTGCCGTTACCCCGCCGTGGCACTCATCTCCGCGCGTAGCGTGCGGGCGACTCGTTGACCTGTGGATCGCCGGCAAGCACGAGGCGCGGACGCAGCCAGTCGGCGAATTCGTGTTCGGTGAGGCTGCCTTCGGCGAGGGCGATGTAGACCGGGTACAGCTCGACATCATCCGCCCGCAGCTCCGCATCGTTGAGCAGGATGAAGGTTTCGCAGAGCACCGCGGCGGTGCGCTTGTTGCCATCCATGAAGGGACGATTGCGCGCCAAGCCGAACGCCAGGCTGGCGGCAAGATCGGCGAGATCCGGAGGCGGTTCGCCGTAGGCGTGCCTTTGCCGGGGGCGTGCCAGCGCCGAGTCGAGCAGGCCGCCATCGCGCACGCCGGCGATGCCACCGTGCTCGGCCAGCTGGCGATCGTGTACGGCGAGGGCCAGCGGCTTTTCGATCCATACGATCATGGCGGCGCCCCGCTACTGGGCGAGTTTGTTGAGCAGGCTGCGCCGCTTGCGCATCACGGTTTCGGCCACCTCCATCTGCTGCGCCAGCGTGGGATCGAACGCGGTCAGCCGCACGCCGTCGGGCGTCTCGATGGCGTACAGCTCGTCGCCTTTCTCCAGGCGCAGGCGGGCGAGCAGTTCCTTGGGCAGGATGACGCCGGCGGAATTGCCGATGCTGGTGATCTTGAGCTTCATGGCGGGCTCCTTGCGCTGGTTATAACGCATGTTATACGGAGTGTCGCAGCGCGGGCAAGCCGACGACGCGGCGGTTCCGGCTTGTGCGGCGGCCATGTGCCTGGCGTCTCCGTCGATACGCCCATCGACCGATGCGGATGGATGAGCGACAGCCGTGCAAAAAGCAGAAGGCCCCGCATGGCGGGGCCTTCCTTGTTTCACCGGCGGGCCTGCGCCCGCGCGGTAGCCGGTTACGCCTCGACTTCTTCCTTGAACGCGTCGACCGGGATGCACGCGCACATGATGTTCTTGTCGCCGTAGACGTTGTCCACGCGGGCCACCGGCGGCCAGTACTTCTGCTGCTTGAGGCTGGGCAGCGGGAAGGCGGCCAGCTCGCGCGGGTAGGCGTGGGTCCACTCGCTGCCGGAGACCAT
>DASUJJ010000365.1:0-10380 GCA_036279335.1 Dyella sp. | reverse complement strand
ACCGCATCGCCCGCGCGGAACTCCTCCACGCCCGCACCCACCGCCTCCACCACGCCCGCGCCATCGGCCATCGGGATGCGACCCTCGGCGGTCGGAACCATGCCGCCCACCACCGCGTAGTCGTGGAAGTTGAGCGAGTTGGCGTGCAGGCGCACGCGGATCTCGCCGGGGCCGGGCGCACCGGGATCGGCGGCATCGGCCAGCACCAGATGTTCCAGCCCACCGGGGCGCTTCAGGGTGATTTGCTTCATGGGGATTCCTCTTCGCGGGTCAGCCCTTCTACGTGCGGGCACCCGCCGCGCCCGCCAAGGGGCTGCGGCATCCGTGGCATGGGGCTGCCAGGCGAGCGCGAGCCGTTGGCATCAGTGTCGTCCCGGCCGCCGCCTTGCCAATCGCCATGAGCGACTTTCCCGCATCAGCCGCCGGGTTTGGCCGGCAAGGGGACGGCCGGTGCAGCAGCCTTGCCGGTGAACGTCGCGCCCTGCACGTCGCCGGCCTGCCAGCCGCGGTCGCGATCCATCCCGGTGGTGTGCCACTCGTGTGCGGGAATCTGGATCGGGCCGCGCACGCGCTCGTTGAAGCGCACCGGCAGGGTGAACGGCCCGAGCTTGCGATAGGCCAGGAAGGTGGTATCGACGTGCGCGCCCTGGGTGGTCTCGAAGCCGTTGAGGGTGAGGTGAACGCGGTACAGCAGGTGGGTCTGCGGGTGGATCCACAGCACCACTTCGTCGTTCGCCGCTTCGCCGAAGCCCGGCGCGAGCGTGGCCAGCAGTCGGTAGTAACGCTGGCCGTCTTCATCCGCATCGGGCAGGCGGCTCATCGCGGTGGCGCGCGCCTTGATGAAGCTGGGACCGAAGTGGAACAGCGCGAAGGCGTCGTTGGTCAGCGCGGTGGCGCGCAGCTTGACCGGGTCGGTCTCGCGCACGCCGTTGTAGTAGACGGTGATGCCCGCGGGCGTGCGGATCACCTGCTTGTCGCCCAGCGGGCCGTGGTGGTGCACCGCGTACAGGCCATCGCGCGGGCGATAGCGCTCTTCGGAGGTGACGCGAAAGCCCGCGTCGCTGATCACCGGCTGGATGCGCTGGATCAGCGTGTGCCAGTGGCCGTCGGAGGAAAGATTGAGATCGCCCGGATAGTCGCGCATGTCGCCGCCGTGGGCGGCGAGGCTGTCGCTGAAGATTTGCGTGGCGGTCAAGCCATCGGCAAAGCGCGCCTCGGGCGTGGCGGTGGGGAAACGCGCGCAGCCGGCCAGCAGCAGGAGCACGGCCGCAATTGGGTAGACCAGACGGCGCATGGCGCGCACTCCACGTGGGGAAAGCCGCAGACTAGCGCGTCAGCCGGCCGCGCCGCACGGCATTCGGTGCGCTGCGACCCGATGGCACGGCTCGTTCAGCGCATCCGCGCCATGCAGCTGCGGTAGCGGCTATCCACCCGCTGGGCAAACCACGCGGTGGTGAGCTTGCGGGTGATCTTGGGACTTTCCAGGCGGATGGTCGGCAGCATCGCGCGCGGCAGCGGCCGGCCCTGCAGGCGGTCGGCCAGCGCGAGCACGCGGGCATAGGTTTTCGTGTCGGCAAACGCCGCGGTTTCCCCCTTGGCAAGGTCGCGGTGGATGGCACCCTCGCTCAGGTCCAGCCGCTGGGCCAGCGTTTGCACCGCCAGCTCGGTGTTGCTGCGTGCGCCCCACTCGCCGCCGTAGCTGACCAGGTCGCCGTCCAGATCCAGCGGGATGCCGGAGGCGCGCGTCACCGCGTTCTGGAACGCCGCGTTGCGGCTGGCGTAGAAGCCGGCGTTGTAGTCGGCAAACCGGTACAGCGGCGAGGAATAGTCCGCCGGATAGCCGAGCAGATGCGCGATGCCGAAATACAGCCCGCCGCGGCGGCTGAACACCTCGTGGCGGATCGAGCCGTCGACCGGATACGGGTAGTCGTGCTCACGCGCGTACTGCTCGGCGAAATCCACGCTCACCTGCATCGGGCCGCCGGTGTGTACCGGGTTGGCGTCGCCGAACAGCCGCTTGCCCAGCGGCACCATGCCGATGAAGTCCTCGTAGGCACGGCTCAGCTCGCGCTCGGTGCGGGCGGCGGCGATGCGGTCGGCGTAGCTGCGGCCGTCCGGTCCGTGCAGGGCCAGCGCCGCGCGCACCAGCAGCTGCGGCACGTGGTGCTCGGAAGCACGGCGGTCGATCTCGGCGCGGGCAATGCGCCCCAGGCCCGGCACGGCCGGGTCCGACTGGAAGTTCGATTCCTGCCCCGCCACCGCGATGACGGCGCACAGGTTGCTGGCGCTGGGGTCGATCTGCTGGGCCGCGAACGCGGCGGTGATGTCGCGCGCCCAGCCGGCGCGGTCGTCGGTGCCGCCCGGCAGCACGCGCGCGATGCGCGCCCGCACCCGCGCCGGATCCTGCCCCGGCGACTCCACCTGCTGAGTGGCGCAGCCGGCGACCAGCGCGATCAGCGCACCCAGCCACAGACGCTGCCGCTTGCGCCCGGCAGGGCAGGATGAGGTGGCAGGGGCGAGGGTGTGGTTCATGCGGTCCGGGTCAGGTGGCAACGGCGCGCATGATCGGGCACGCACGATGTCGCCAGCTTGAACGACCTGTGCGCACTCGGCATCCGCTTCCGTCGATGCGCGTGCTGTCCAGGCCGTGATGCCAGATGTTCTTTGGCTCGGGCCGCTGGAGGCGAATGTGCAGGAGCAGCTCGCCATGTGCGAGTTGGACAGCAGGATCTCCAACGCCGGTACACGCCGGTCCTCAACGCTGCGCAACAGGCGTTGCCAAACCAAGCCCTTCGTGACCACGTGCGCAGCTGCCTGTGGCTCATCGCAGATTCGGCGTGGTCGCACACCGCCTCGGCCGAGCGCGCCGTCTCGCCCAGGTGGCGGGTGTCGCCGTCGATCTTGATGTTCGGCGGCGCGCCCACCGAACAGGGCGGGTCGGACGTCTTCTTCTCGGCCATTCCGCGGAGGAACTGCCGCCGTTCGATCACCATGCCCGACCTCCCCGGTGGATGGTGCATGCTACTGCGCCCGCGGATTTCCGCGGGACGGGCAGGGGGAGCCATCGTGGACGAAGACAAAGCCGGCAGCCTGGCCTGCGTCGGCGTGGGGATGATGCTTGGCGCGCACCTGACGCCGCGGGCGCGCAGCACCATCGAGCAGGCGGACGTGGTGTTCGTGCTGGTCGCCGACGCGCTGATGGAGGAATGGGTCCGCCGGATTCATCCCGACGTGCGCAGCCTGCAGCCGTTCTACCGCGAGGGAACCTCGCGCATGCGCAGCTACCGGGGCATGGTCGAGGCGATGCTGGCCGAGGTGCGCGCCGGCAAGCGGGTGTGCGGGGCGTTCTACGGGCATCCGGGGGTGTTTGCCTGGGTGCCGCACCGCGCCATTGCGCAGGCCAGGGCTGCGGGCCACGCCGGATGGATGGAGCCGGGCATCTCGGCGGAGGATTGTCTTTACGCAGACCTCGGAGTGGACCCCGGGACCGCTGGCTGCCAGCACTACGAAGCCACCCGCTTCATGCTCTATCGGCGGCGTATCGATCCAGCCGCCTGGCTGGTGCTGTGGCAGGTCGGAGTGGCCGGCGATCGCACTTTGGCTCGCCCGATCACGGGGGAAGCGTATCGGAGGGTGCTCGTCGATCTTCTGGAGGCCGACTACCCGCCCGAGCACGAGGTCATCCTGTATCGGGCGGCCACGCTCCCGACGCAGGCGCCCCTGATTCGCCGTATGCCGTTGTCGTGGCTTCCGCATGCAGCGGTCGATCCGCTTGACACCCTGGTCGTGCCCCCCGCCGAGACGCTCCTGCCTGATCCGCTCGTCGTGCGTCGCCTTGCTGCGTTGGCGGCATCGCCTAACCCATCAGGGGGCACGACATGTGGGGAAACTCTGAACGAGTAGCGGAGTCGGCGCTATGCTTGGTTTGACGCTCTAGATGGACTCGCAATTTGCCTGTCCAGTTCGCCAGGCGTCGAAGGGGGAGCGGTGGGAGATATCGTCGAAACGCTGCAACGGCTCGGCGCGCAAGCGCGATGGGACGCGGTTGAGGAAGCCGGCTCAGATGAAGCAGGTGCGCTTCTCCGTGCCGGTATACCGGCGGAATTCACTGCATATTTTGCGGGCGCTCAACCGCTTAACGGGATGATTTTTCCGGCGGAAGAAGAGGAACAGGAAGAAGAGGGTGGCGAGGACGAGCAGTCACCGCCAGCTGCGCCGTCGGAGTAGTCGGGGCGGTGGCGACCCGGGGAAGCGTTGGCATGAAGCGGAGAGCGGTCACTGCGTCGCGGTGGCTGCTGGTCATCTTTTTGTCTTGCGCTGGCGTGGCCCACGCCTTGGCTGAAGCAAGACCCGACAAGGCGGCCGAGGCGCTATTTGCGCGAGCCGAGGCGATCAAGGTCTCGGACAATGCCGGTTTCAGGCAGCTGCTTGTTGACTTGTCCGAGCGGCGCGATGGCATGGATGAAGAGCAGCGCTGGCACTTGGCCTATCTGCAGGGCTGGCAGGAGGGATACCGCGGGCAATACGAGGCTGGTGCGAGCGCACTGAGGAAGGTGCTCGACAGTGCGCCGGATCCGATCCTGCGTTTCCGCGCCCGCGCCACCCTGATCAACCTTCTGACCGCGACTCGCCAGTACGAACCGGCATATCGAGAACTCGACCGTCTGCTCAAGACTCTGCCGTCGATCGATGATCCTGCTGTGCGATTTCAGGGCATCGGCGAGGCCACCCAGCTCCTTGTAGACGCCGGCCAGGCGGACCTGGCGACTCATTACGCGCGCCTTGGGGTCGCGTTGGAGCCGCAGGGTGTCAGCGCCTGCCAGGCGAGCTATCTGCTGATCATGGCGAAGTCCGCGGCACACAGGCTGCCTCCTGATGATCCTCGTTACGATCAAGGAATCCATGCCTGTGTGGCCTCGGGCGATCTGTTCTGGGCGGACGCGATTCGCCTTATCCGCGCCCAGGCGCTCATTCGGCTGGGTCAGACTCACGCGGCACTGACGATCCTGCAGCGATTCCATGCCGAGGTGGCGTCATCGGGCTACGGAGACCTCACCCACGACTGGGCTGCCACCTGGGCCGACGCCCTATACCGTAGTGGCGACCTCGATGGCGCATATCAGCGTGCGCGACAGTCAGTGGCCGAACAGCTGCCTGTCGCGCCGACGCCGCAGCTGGCGCGGGCCTTCCAGGTGCTTTACGAGGTGGCCAAGCGACGAGGCGACACGGCAGAGGCGCTGGACTGGCACGAGCGTTTCGTGGCTGCCGACAAGCATTATCTCGACACGGTCAGTGCCTCGTCGCTCGCCTACCAGCGGGTGAAGCAGGAGGTTGACGACAAGCTGCGGCAATTGCAGAAGGCAGAGGACAGCAACCGCATCCTGCAGCTGCAGCAGGCGCTGGATCGCAAGGCCGTGCAGACCAGCCGGCTCTCCATCATCCTGCTGCTTGTCGTGCTCGGTTCGGTGGTGTTCTGGCTGGTCAGGCTCCGCCGCTCGCACAAGTACTACGTGCGCCTCGCCCGTCACGACGGCCTCACCGGCATCTTCAACCGCCAGCACTTCGTGGAGCAGGCCGAGCGGATGCTGGCGGAGGCGCAACACGAGGGGAGTCACGTCTGCCTGCTGCTGATGGACCTGGACCACTTCAAGCTGATCAACGACGCCCATGGGCACGCCTTTGGCGACCTGGTGCTCAAGCGGGCGGTGGGGGTGTGCCACGACCATCTGCGCAAGAGCGACATCTTCGGCCGCCTCGGCGGCGAGGAGTTCGGCATCCTGTTGCCGGGCTGCACGCTGGCCACGGTGAGCATGCGTGCTGAAGCCATCCGCATGGCGATCGCGGCCACCTCCGACGACGAAGACACGCGCGGCGTGATGATCTCCGCCAGCCTGGGCGTGGCGTCCACCGAGCACGCCGGGTATGACCTGCAGCAGCTGATGGCCGATGCGGACAACGCGCTGTATCGCGCCAAGCGAGGCGGGCGCGATCGCGTCGTGATCGATGCGGTCGAAATCGGTCAGGGGTCGTGATGGGGAACTACCTGGATCCCCCGCACAAGGAACCGCGTGACGTACATGTTGCGCTCGCGGCGGTGAAAGAGGACGTTGTGTTCAAGACTTGGCGGATTCGGCCGTTACCCGTGCCGTGAAGAACTTCCTTATTCATCGATATCCTCGCGGTGGCGCGCGGAGAGCCTGCGCGCGCGGGTGGTGCGGGCACGCGTCTCCGCCATGCTGAATCTCTCCGTCTTTCCCGATCTGCTCGCCATCGGCGGGCTGGTCACGGTGTTTGCCTCGCTGCTGCGGCGCACGCGGCAGACGCGGCTGCGCTACTGGCTGGTGGGCTGGGTGATGATCCTGGTGCACATCGTGGCGCAGCTGGTTTATCTGAACGTGCCGGCGCTGGCCCAGCCGGGCGAGGCGGTATCGCTGTCGATGCTGCTGCTGACCAGCGTGGCGTTTGTCTGGGCCGGGCAGGATCATCGGGGCGGGCCGATCACCGGATTTGTCCGCACCCTGCTCGTCGCGTCGCCCGACGTGCTGTTCGTGATCCTGTATGCCTGCGGCGTTGCGCGTGTGCCGGTCTACGTAGCGCTGAGCCTGCTGGGTGCCGCCGCCGTGCTGGTCATGTTCTACAAGGACCGCCGCGGCGCCGTGCTTCAGCGCCGCTGGCCCGTGCGGGTGTCGATCGTGCTGGCCTACGTGATTCAGGCGGCGCTGGTGCAGCTGGGCATGCTCGATGCGGCGCTGATCTGGATGCTCTGCTGGCACTACCTGCTGGTGGCTTATTTCTATTGGCGCGGCGCCGACCTGCCCACGCGCGGCGTGCGGTTCACCACCGCCAGCCTGGTGGCATGGGCCTGCGTGTTTCCCGTGGCCGCCCTGCTCGATCGCTGGGCGCCGGGGCTGCAGATCGAGAGTGAGGCCTGGAATCTGCCCAAGTTTCTGGTGGCCACCGGCATGATCTTCACCGTACTGGAAGAGCAGCTGGGCGAGGCCAAACACGACGCGCTGCACGATGCGCTCACCGGCCTGCCGAACCGGCGGCTGTTCGCCCGCCGGCTGGATGCCGCACTGACGCGCGCCCGGCTGCGCCGCGGCCGGGTAGCCGTGCTGGTGATCGACATGGACGACTTCAAGAAGGTCAACGACACCCGCGGTCACGCCACCGGCGATGCGCTGCTGGCGGCCGCGGCCGATCGCCTGCAGGCGCGCCTGCGCGGCACCGATACGCTGGCCCGCCTCGGCGGTGATGAATTTGCCGCGATCCTGCCGGACGCCGACAGCGGTGAAGCCGTCACCGCGCTGGTGGAAAAATTGCAGGCCACGCTGCGCCACGGCCTGGAAGTGCAGGGCGAACGGATTGCCGTGCAGGCCAGCATCGGCGCCGCCTTCTATCCCGACGACGGCCCGGATGAGGCCTGCCTGTACGCGGCGGCCGATCGCGCCATGTATGCGCACAAGCTCGGCTCGCGCCAGTCCCGCTCCGACTGAGTCGCTTGTGTTGTGCCTCGTGCGGCACCATCTTGATGAGACAGGGTGCAACACCTTTTCGGTCGCAGCGTTTGTGCGACCGCAGGCTGTGATTCGGAGGCAGGCCATGGCAACGGGTTGGGCCGGCGACGGCGCCGTGCAGGACCAGATCGACGCGACGGTGAATGACGCCGTTCAGCGCGCGCGCCAGCAATTGCGCCACGGCCCGGGTCTGGAGCATTGCGAAGAGTGCGATGCAAGCATTCCCGAAGCGCGGCGCAAGGCCGTGCCGGGGGTGCGCCTGTGTGTTGCCTGCCAGGCGGCGCACGACGAACAGCGCGCCAGCGGCCTCTACAACCGCCGCGGCAGCAAGGACAGCCAGCTGCGCTGAGCGTGTGTCCCGGCGTGCCCACCCGCAAGCGGAGCTGGATGCGACGCTGCGGCGCACGGGTTGTCCGTGGAGGTCCGCTGACGGATGGGCACGGAGCACGCGCATCGCCCCGGACGAGCCCCGCGCGCCTAGTCCATATCGACGGCATCGCGAGGGAGCCATCTCGCCGGGTGAGCGCGCCGGTTACTGCGTCGCGCATTTACGGGGCGGCACGTAAACGATTACATTCCGACAGTCCCTGACCTGGGCGACGGCTCGTCGGCGCTCGCCATCCCGCGGAGAATCCATGAAGTTCCAGCCCCGATCCGGCCTGCGCCCCCGCTCGCTGCTCCTGACTGTCGCCATCGGACTGGCCGTTGCCGTAACCGCGATCGCCGCCCCGCTCGATGCGCCCGCGCCGGCAACGTCGCCGAATGCCCAGCTGGCGTCGCCGCAGATCGAGCAGAAGGTCGATGCGCTGCTGGCGAAGATGACGCTGGCCGAGAAGATTGGCCAGCTGGTGCAGTACAACGACCAGGGCTCATCGGCACCCACCGCGGCCGACGCGGCGGCGGCGATCGCCGTCAATCCCGAGACCCGCGATCACGTGGATGCCTACGAGCTGGCCAAGAAGGGCGAGCTGGGCTCGATGCTCAACGTGATCGGCGCCGAGAAGACCCGCCGTTTCCAGGAAGCGGCGATGCACAGCCGCCTGGGCATCCCGATCCTGTTCGGTGCCGATGTCATCCATGGCTACCGCACCATCTTTCCGGTGCCGCTGGGCCTGTCCGCCTCGTGGGATCCGCAGCTGGTCGAGGACGTCTCGCACATGGCCGCGGTGGAAGCCACCACCGCCGGGGTGAAGTGGTTCTACTCGCCGATGGTCGACATCTCGCGCGACGCGCGCTGGGGCCGCTCCACCGAAGGCGCGGGCGAAGATGCCTACCTCGGCTCGGCGATGGCGCGCGCGTACATCCGCGGCTACCAGGGCACCGACCTGTCCAGGCCCGAGAGCGTGGCTGCGTCGGTCAAGCATTTCGCCGCCTATGGCGCGGCCGAAGCCGGGCGCGAATACAACACCACCGACATGTCCGACATCCGCCTGCGCCAGGTCTATCTGCCGCCGTACAAGGCGGCGGTGGAAGCGGGTGCCGCCACGATGATGAGCTCGTTCAACGCGCTCAACGGCGTGCCGGCCACCGCCGATCCGTATCTGATGACCGAGATCCTGCGCAAGGAGTGGGGCTTCGACGGCTTCGTGGTCAGCGATTACACCGCGGTGATGGAGCTGACCCATCACGGCATCGCGCTGGACGCGGCCACGGCCACGGAGAAGGCGCTGGAGGCCGGCGTCGACGTGGACATGATGAGCCACTTCTACGACACCCAGATCCCCAAGCTGCTGAAGCAAGGCCGGCTGTCGATGGCCACCGTGGATGAGGCCGTGCGCCGCGTGCTGCGGGTGAAGTTCGCGCTGGGCCTGTTCGAGCATCCCTACGCGCGCGGCACCGAAGTGACCCGGGCGGTCGACGCGCACCGGCCGCTGGCGCGCCGCGCGGCGGAGGAATCCTTCGTGCTGCTGAAGAACGGCGGCGCGGGCCAGGCCCCGGTGCTGCCGCTGTCGGCCGACGTGAACAAACTCGCCCTGATCGGGCCGCTGGCCGACGATGCCAGCGAGATGCAGGGCGCCTGGGGCGGCGCGCAGCATCTGCCCGACGTGGTCACCCTGCACGCCGGCCTGGCCGCGCGCATGAAGCAGCTCGGCGGCGAGCTGCTGTACGCCAAGGGCACCGACGTGTTGACCGATTCGCAGGCCGGCTTCGCCGCCGCGAAGCAGGCGGCCGCGCAGGCCGACGTGGTGGTGATGGCGCTGGGCGAGTCCTCCAGCATGAGCGGCGAGGCGGGTTCGCGCGCGCACCTGGATCTGCCCGGCAACCAGCAGCAGTTGCTCGAAGCCATCGTCGCCACCGGCAAGCCGGTGGTGCTGCTGGTGTTCTCCGGCCGACCGCTGGTGCTCGACTGGGCCGACCGGCACGTGGGCGCGATCATGGAAACCTGGTTCCCCGGCACCGAAGCCGGCAATGCCGTGGCGAACGTGCTGTTCGGCGACGTGGCGCCCAGCGGCAAGCTGACCATGAGCTTCCCGCGCGCGGTGGGCCAGGAGCCGCTGTACTACAACCAGTTCCCCACCGGCCGTCCGGCCGGCGATGCCGACCTCGGCAAGCCGCCCGAGGGAGCCACGCGCTTCATCTCGCGCTACATCGACGTGCCCAACAGCGCGCTGTATCCGTTCGGCTACGGCCTCTCCTACACCACGTTCGACTACTCGGGCGTGACGCTTTCGCGCAACCGCGTGCCGCTGGCCGAGGCCAATCGCGCCGATGCGAAGGATCTCGTCACCGTCACCGCCACGGTGAAGAACACCGGCCAGCGCATCGGCACCGAGGTGGTGCAGCTGTACGTGCGCAACCTCGGTGCCAGCGTCGAGCAGCCGGTGCGCAGCCTCAAGGGCTTCCAGCGCGTGACGCTCAAGCC
>DASUJJ010000364.1:0-3181 GCA_036279335.1 Dyella sp. | reverse complement strand
ACGGTGACTATGGCGAGCATCACCAGCGCGTCCACACTGGCCAGCTCCGACAGGTTCACCTTGGCGCCGGTGACGACGAAAAAGAACGGCGTGAGGAAAGCCAGCAGGGGCATCGTCTGGTGTTCCAGATCCTCGCGCTGGCGGGTCTCCGAGGCGATCATGCCGGCGAGGAAGGCGCCGATGATCGCGGCCAGGCCGAAGCGGGTGGACAGCCATGCCAGCCCCAGGCAGATCGCCAACACCAGGGTCAGCGGCGAGTGGGCGTTGATGGGTTTTTCCAGCCAGCCGGAGCTGCGGCGCATCACCTTGGTTCCGCCCCAGCCGATGACCGCCACGAAGCCGACCGCGCCGGCCAGCGTGAGCAGCAGCGACTGCAGGTTGAGTTCGCCGCCGCCCTGCAGCGAGGACACCACGCCCAGCAGCAGCATGGCGAGAATGTCGTCGATCACGGCCGCACCGAGAATCACCCGGCTCTCCACCCGCGACAGCACCCCCAGCTCCTGCAGCACACGCGCGGTGATGCCGGCCGACGTGGCGACGAACGCGGCAGCCACGAACATCGACTTGATCCAGTCGAAGCCCTCGCCATGCGCCCACAGCGCACCGAGGCCAAACGGAATCACCACCCCGAGCACGCCGACCAGGAAGGCACTCTTGCCCACCTTTTTCAGGTCATCGAGGCGGGTTTCCAGGCCCACCGAAAACAGCAGCAGCACCACGCCGATCTCGGCCATCACGTCCAGTGGCGTGCCGGGCAGGATCTGCTCGGGGGTGAGCCAGCCCAGCAGCGAAGGGCCGACCACGCAGCCGGCGGCGATTTCGCCCACCACGCCGGGCAGTTTCAGCCGCTGGGCAATCTCCGCGCCGATCTGCGCGGCGATGAAGATCACGAACAGCGTGAGCAGGATGTCGGCGGCGTGGTGCATGCGGTCACTCCCCTGGAATGGCTCGCCATGCTACACGGCGACCTCAAGCGGTTTCAGCCGTGGAAGACGTGCGCGGCCAGCCACAGGTGCAGTGCGATGCTGGCGACATAGCCCAGCGCGATCGCCCAGCTCCAGCGCAGGTGGCTCATGAAGGTGTACTGGCCGCGCGAGGCGCCCATCAGCGCCACGCCGGCAGCCGAGCCCACCGACAGCAGGCTGCCGCCCACGCCGGCGGTAAGGGTGATCAACAGCCACTGCGCCTCGTCCATCGGCGGGTTCATCTTGAGCACCGCGAACATGATCGGGATGTTGTCCACTACCGCCGAGGTGACGCCCATGATCGCGTTGGCCACGGTGTAGCCGAGTCTGCCGTACAACTCGTGCGAGGCCAGTTCCAGATAGCCCAGCGCGGCCAGCCCGCCCACGCAGGCGAACACGCCGTAGAAAAACAGCAGCGTGTCCCACTCGGCGTTGGCGATGATGCGGAAGATCGAATACGTCTGCGGCTCCACGCCCTGCGCGAGCGCATAGCGATGCTGCCGGCGGTCGATGCGCGTGGCCACCAGGTTGAGCAGAGCCAGGCCGGTCAGCATGCCGTAGGCCGCCGGCATGCCCAGCCACTGGCGACCCACCACGGTGATCGCGATGGTCAGTGCGAAGGTGAGGCAGATGCCGATGGCGCCGGGCTTGAGCTCGCTGGTGCGCGCATCGCATTCCGGCAGGCCCTTGGGCAGGGCGAACGCCATCAGCACTGCCGGTACCAGCCAGTTCACCAGCGCCGGCGCAAACAGCCGGAAGAAGTCGAAGAATCCGCTCTTGCCGGCCTGCCACACCATCAGCGTGGTGATGTCACCGAACGCGCTCCAGGCGCCGCCGGCGTTGGCGGCGACCACCAGGTTGATCATCGCCAGCGCAATGAAGGGCCGGTTGCCGCCGGCTACGGCCAGCACCACGGCGGACATCACCAGCGCGGTGGTGAGGTTGTCCAGCACGGGGGACAGGAAGAACGCGATCAGTCCGGTGATCCAGAACAGCGCGCAGTAGCCAAAGCCGCGGCGGATCAACGCGTCGCGCAGCGCCTCGAACACGTTGCGCTCGCCCATCGCGGTGACATAGGTCATCGCCACCACGAGAAAGAAGAAGATCTCCGCGTATTCGAGAAACATGCTTTCGAAGGCGGCCGCTGCCGGCGATACGGCAGCACCGGGCTCGCCGGTAACCCACGCGATCATTCCCCAGATCAGCGCCGCCGCCAGCATCACCGGCTTGGACTTGGCGATGCGCAGCCGCTCCTCGAAGATCACCGCCAGATACGCCAGCACGAACAGCGCCAGCGCCAGCCAGCCGACCGGATGCCCGGTCAGGCGGAAGTTCGCTTCCTGGGCCTCGGCTGCGGCGGCGGGAGCGCTGGTGAGCAGGGCGGCGAGGGCGACAGTCCAGCGCATGCGATCGGTCCTTGGGCGGATCATTCAGGCCACGAAGCGTAGCAGTCGCTACAAAGCAGTCGCACCCGCGCGGGCGATCGCTCCGGGATGATCGCGCCGCAGCCGCAGGAAGATCGTCGCCGCCAATGCCGTGACCGCCCCCAGCACCAGCACCGTGATGTGGAACGCTGACACGTACGCGTGCGCGGCGTGCACCTGGCGACCCACGAAAATTTCCATCAGCAGCGAGGCGAAGGCGATGCCGAAACTGATCGACAGATACTGCGTGGTGGAGGCCATCGACGACGCCTGCGATGCATGGCGGATGTCCACATCGATATAGGCCAGCGTGTTCATGCTGGTGTACTGCAACCCCGTGAAGCCACCATAGACGAATACCAGAACGCCGATGAGCCACGCCGGGGTGGACGCATCGACCAGCGAAAACAGCGCCAACATCGCCGCCACCGCCGTGGTGTTGGCGATCAGCAGGCGGCGATAGCCCAGCCGCAGCAGCAGCCGGTTCACCACCCACTTGGAACTGATCGAGCCCAGCGCCTGCGGCACCATCATCAGGCCGGCCATGGTCGGCGACCAGCCGCAGCCCACTTGCAGGAACAGCACCAGCAGCAGGAACATGCCGCCGATGCCAAGCCGGGTGAACAGGTTGCCCACCAGCGCCACCGACAGGCTGCGCACGCGCAGCAGGGTGATGTCGGCCACCGGATACGTCGTGCGGCGGCTGTGCCACACGTAGAGCGTGCCCAGCATCACGGCGAGCGCGCTGCTGCCCGCCACCACCAGCCAGTGATGCACTTCCGCACCGGCTTG
>DASUJJ010000363.1:0-5080 GCA_036279335.1 Dyella sp. | reverse complement strand
ACGCGTACGGGTTGTCCGGGCTGAAGCCGCGCCCCACCCGCTCGTGCGGCGGCTTGGGCGGGTTGTCGCGCAGCTGGGCGTCGTGGAAGCAGAAGTTGATCGCATCCAGCCGCAGGCCGTCGACGCCGCGGTCGAGCCAGAACTTCACGCTGTCCAGGATCGCCGCGCGCACGGCGGGGTTGTGGAAGTTGAGGTCCGGCTGCGAGGTCAGGAAATTGTGCAGGTAGTACTGACTCCGGCGCGGCTCCCACTGCCACGCACAGCCGCCGAACAGCGACAGCCAGTTGTTCGGCGGCGTGCCGTCCTCTTTCGCATCGGCCCAGACGTACCAGTCGGCCTTCGCGTTGTCGCGGCTCTGCCGGCTTTCCTGGAACCACGCATGCTCGATCGAGGTGTGGCTGAGCACCTGGTCGATCATCACCTTGATGCCCAGCCCGTGCGCCTTGGCCAGCAGGCGATCGAAGTCATCCAGCGTGCCGAACAGCGGATCGACATCGCGGTAGTCGGCGATGTCGTAGCCGAAATCGGCCATCGGCGACTTGAAGAACGGCGAGATCCAGATCGCCTCCACCCCGAGCCCGGCCACGTAGTCGAGCCGCTCGATGATGCCGGGCAGATCGCCCACGCCGTCACCGTTGGTGTCGAGGAAGCTGCGCGGGTAAATCTGGTAGATGACGGCGCCGCGCCACCACGGTTGCTTAGGCATGCATTGATCCCGAGGTCCGCGCCGGTGCCCCCTGTTGGGCCGCGCGTGCTGCGCGAGGCAGCGATGGCGGGCAGCTTAATCGTCCCTTCCCCCGCTGCCGATCATCCTGCATACGTATTCATGGCCAAGCAGCGATGCCGCGCAGCCCTTGTGCCACATGGTGCGATGCCGCATCGGCTCGCCGCGCGTGAAAGGCGCGGCATGACCCGCTGCATGCGCAAGCATGGATACCGAGCAGCCGCGGATGGTGGCGCCACGCATGCCGCAAAGTGATACCCGGGGGCGTTGCGAGGCAACTTCATGCGCGGCGGCCACGAGCGCCATCGGCCGCCTTGCCCGGCGGATTGTTGGCTTGCGCAGCCGCATCGACGGAAGCGAGGCCGCGCGCCCGGGGAGGAGTCACGCCCTGCCTCGCCAGCGCGCCGGAGTTGCCACCACAGCGCGGCGCATATGGACGTCCAAACGCCGGAGTGCCGCCGCACATCATTCATCCGCCCCACCCGCGGGCACGGACGAACTTGCGGTGC
Organism: Dyella sp.; assembly: GCA_036279335.1. Classification (GTDB taxonomy): domain Bacteria; phylum Pseudomonadota; class Gammaproteobacteria; order Xanthomonadales; family Rhodanobacteraceae; genus Dyella_A. Next base: position 3,847 of record DASUJJ010000363.1, on the reverse strand, counting down.
CTCGCCCACGCCGTTCCGGGGCCCGACCCACGACCCGGTGCGCCCGCGCACGCACGCCTCTGATCGCCCCCACACGCCTGTTATGTCGCGCCGCACCAACGACGAAGATCCCGACCCGACGAGCTGAAGGTCAATACGTGCCCGCCTCGATATTGCGTCGCACCACCACGAAATATCAATCGCGACAAAGTGATAGCGGTATGACGGGTTGTTATGAATACGTATGCAGCTTTGCACTGCACGCCCGGACGCAGGACTAACATCCCGCCCCGACGGCACATCCATCTCGTCGCTCGCAACGGGCAGTCCGGATTCGACATCCAACGGCACTCCCGGCGAAATCAAATCGAATTTCAAGGGGAGGATTACATGTTGAATCTCAAGCGCAATCTGCTCAGCGCCGCGTTGGCTTCGGCCATGCTCATGGTGGCAACGCATGCCCAGGCAGACGCCGCGGCGGCGCCGGGCCCACAGTCCAGCGACAGCGCACAGAACACCGACCAGTCCACCCAGGACGAGAACAGCAAGAAGCCGGACGCCAAGCGCGGCGCCACCAAGCTGCAGGCCGTGGAAGTCAGCGGCTTCGTCAGCAGCCTGCAGAACTCCACCGCGGTGAAGCGCAACGCCTCCTCCATCGTCGAGGCCGTTTCCGCCGAACAGATCGGCAAACTGCCGGGCGTGTCGATCGCCGATACCCTCGGCCGCCTGCCGGGACTCGCCGTGCAGGAAGTGAGCGGTCGCCCGCAGGTGCTGACCATCCACGGTCTGGGCCCGGACTTCTCCACCGCGCTGGTCAACGGCGGCCAGCAGGTCTCCACCTCCAACAACCGTGACGTGCAGTTCGATCAGTATCCGTCGAGCTGGTTCAACACCGTGGTGGTGCATCTGAGCCCGCAGGCCAACCTCATTGGCCAGGGCCTGGCCGGCACGGTCGACATGCAGACCATCCGCCCGCTCGAAAAGGACAAGGCCGAAGCGGCCGTCAACGCGCGCTACATCTGGAACGACCAGTCGCAGCTGTCCAAGGGCCCGGGCGTCAGCGACAGGGGCTACAACCTCAACGGCGTGTGGGTGAACCAGTTCGCCGACCACACCGTGGGCGTCACCCTGGGCGTGGACTTCGAGAAGAACCCGGCGCAGATCCAGCACCAGGCCCCCTGGGGCTACCCGACCGACGCCAACGGCAACGCGGTGGTCGGCGGCTCGAAGAACTACGGCATCTCCGACACGATGAAGCGCAACGGTCTGCTCGCCACCTTCCAGTGGCAGCCGAACGAGCACTACACCGGCACGATCGACATGACGTACACCAACTTCAAGGAAGTCCAGCAGGCCAAGGGCATGGAGTTCCCGCTGTTCTGGAGCGCGGCCCAGCTGCAGCCGGGCGGCACCGTGGAGAATGGCCTGATCACCCAGGGCACCTACGGCAACGTCACGCCGGTGATCCGCAACGACTACAACGCCACTTCGGCACGCGTCTACAACTTCAACTGGGACAACAAGTTCCGCATCAACGAAGACTGGTCCGCCGACCTGGTGGGCAACTACTCGCGCGCCACTCGTGACGACATCGGCCTGGAGAGCTATTCCGGCACCGGCTTCAACCAGACCGGCCCGACCGACACGATCGGCTTCGTCGAGCGGAGCAACGGCCTGCTGTACCTGACCCCCTCGTACGACTACACGCAAGGCGTGGTGCTGACCGACCCGCAGGGCTGGGGCGGCGGCAACGACGTGGTGCAGGCGGGCTTCATCAACGCGCCGCATACCGTCGACTACCTGGCCAACCTCAAGCTGAGCGTGCAGCGTGACTTCATCAGCGGCCCGTTCTCCAGCCTGGAGTTCGGCGTGGCGCACAGCACGCGCGACAAGACCTACCACATCGACCAGACCTTCCTGACCCTGGGCGGCGGCACCATCAGCGGCGGCAATGCAGTCACGTCCGCGTCCTACAGCGGCAGCACCTGCAGCCCGCTGGCCTGGATGGGCATCAGCCAGCAGCTCTGCTACGACCCGCTGGAGATGATCTCCAACGGCACCCTGGTCGGCGTGCCGACCTTCGGCTCGTCGCTGTCGACGCCGCCGGACTGGAACGTGCGCGAGAAGGTGCTGACCCCGTACTTCCAGCTGAACCTCGACACCAGCCTGGGCAATGCAGTCACCCTGCGCGGCAACGTCGGCGTGCAGATGCAGCACACCTCGCAGCGGGCGTCGGGCGAGCGCGTGGCGCCGGGCAGCGCGGTCACCGGTAATGCGATCACGCTGATCCCGGTGACGGGCAGCACCAGCTACAGCAAGTACCTGCCGAGCGCCAACCTGATCTTCGGCTTCAGCCCGAACGACGACCTCCGCGTCAGCGCGGCACGCACCCTGGCTCGCCCGCGCATGGACCAGATGAATGCCAGCCTCTCGGTGAGCGGCAACATCACCCGGCTGACCTCGACCGATCCGAACCAGGCCTACTTCAGCGCATCGGGCGGCAACCCGAAGCTGAAGCCGACCATGGCCGACAACTACAACGTCAGCTACGAGCACTACTTCTCGGGTGATTCGTCGGGCTTCGCCTGCAACTCGGCCGACAACAAGAACTCGGACCTGTGCCGCACCGGCGGCGGCGGCTACTTCGCGGTGTCGGGCTACTTCATCGCGCTGCACGACTACATCAACCCGAACTCGGCGTTCCTGTACGACTTCGCCTCATTCCTGCCGTTCGGCCTGACGCCGGCGCAGGAAGCCCAGCTGGGCACCACCCTCGGCACCGTGTCCGGCCCGCAGAACAACGGCCGCGGCTACGTGAAGGGCGCCCAGGTCACCCTGAACCTGCCCGGTGGCCTGGTGACCCCTGCGCTGAACGGTTTCGGCGTGATCGTTACCGGCAACCGCACCAAGAGCTCGCTGGTCTACCCGGGCAATCCCGACCCGATCACGGTGCCGGGCCTGTCCAAGTGGGTCGCCAACGGCACGCTGTACTACCAGCACGCCGGCTTCGAGGCGCGCATCAGCGACAGCTACCGGTCCAGCTTCCTGGGCGAAGTGTCGGGCATCAGTGCCTCGCGCATCCTGCAGACGGTGGGCGGTGGCAGCACATATGACGCGCAGGTCAGCTACACCTTCGACCACGGTCCGCTGGACGGCCTCACGCTGATCGCGCAGGGCTCCAACCTGTCGAACAAGGTGTTCACCACGTTCCAGAACAACGATCCGCGCCAGGTGCAGACCTGGGAGCGCTACGGTCGCCGCTACGAGGTAGGCGTGTCCTACAAGTTCCAGTAAGCCGCAAGGCTTTCTCCCCATTGGCCCCGTTGAGTGCATCCAACGGGGCCATTTTTTTTGACAAGCGGTCGGTCAGCCGTTACCCAGAGGGCTCGACCGACAGGGGGCAGCTGCATGCAAGGCCATTCGATCCAGCGCGTAGTCATCGTCGGCGGCGGCACCGCGGGCTGGATGGCCGCGGCGCTGCTTGCCAGGGCGTTTGGCCCGACGCTGTCGATCCGGCTGATCGAGTCCGACGAGATCGGTACGGTCGGCGTCGGCGAAGCCACCATTCCGCAGATTCGCCACATCAACCAGTTCCTCGGCATCGACGAGGACGACATGCTTCGCGCGGTCCGCGGCACCTTGAAGCTCGGCGTGCAATTCAACGACTGGCGTCGGATCGGCGACTCCTACCTGCATGCATTCGGCGATCTGGGCCTGCCGCTGGGGCTGGTGCCGTTCCAGCATTACTGGCTGAGGGACAGGCAGCAGCGCGGGCATGCCGCACCCGACCTGTGGGCCTATTCGATCAACGCCGAAGCCTCCCGGCAGATGCGCTTCGGCCGCATGGAGCGCGTCGGCAGCAGTCCAC
>DASUJJ010000362.1:0-12426 GCA_036279335.1 Dyella sp. | reverse complement strand
GGTGCGTGGGGATGACGGCCAGTACCTGCTCGTGGCCATTGCCACCGGCATCATCCTGGACATCGTGCTGCACTGATCCAGTCCGGTCGCATCTGCACTCGAGGCGGCGCCGCAAGGCGCCGCCTCTTTTTGTTCCGGCAGCGGGCAAGCCGCGTGCGCTGCGACGCACAACAGTCCGCGTCATGGGCTCTGCCTATACTCGCCGGGACCGCCCGATCAGGACGGCCATCTCGGGCGCGTTCCCGAACCGCCCGGCACCACAGTGAATACTCATGGGGAGGTTCCGATGCTGCAGCAGTATGGCGTGTGGATCGTATTGGCGTGCGCGGTGATAGCGATCCTGTATGGCGGTTTCTCGGCGCGCTGGATCATGGCGCAATCGGCGGGCAACGAGCGGATGCGGGAGATTGCCTCGGCGATCCAGGAAGGCGCGCGCGCCTACCTCAACCGCCAGTACACCACCATCGGCGTGGTCGGCGTCGTACTGTTCGTCATCGTGGGCTTTGCGCTGGACTGGGGCACGGCGATCGGCTTCGGCATCGGCGCGGTGCTCTCCGGCGCCACCGGCTACATCGGCATGAACGTGTCGGTGCAGGCCAACGTGCGCACCGCCGAGGCCGCCCGCAGCGGACTGGCGGCGGCGATGAACGTGGCATTCCGCGGCGGCGCCATCACCGGCATGCTGGTGGTGGGGCTGGGCCTGATCGGCGTGGCCGGTTACTACATGGCCCTGCAGCACTTCGGCTACACCGGCGAGCGCGCGCTGCATGCGCTGGTCGGCCTCGCCTTCGGCTCATCGCTGATCTCGATCTTCGCCCGCCTGGGCGGTGGCATCTTCACCAAGGGCGCCGACGTGGGCGCCGACCTGGTCGGCAAGGTGGAGGCCGGCATTCCCGAGGATGACCCGCGCAACCCGGCGGTGATCGCCGACAACGTGGGCGACAACGTGGGCGACTGTGCGGGCATGGCGGCGGACCTGTTCGAAACCTACGCGGTCACCCTGATCGCCACCATGCTGCTGGGCGGCCTGATGATGGGCGAAGTGGGTGCCAACGCGGTGCTCTATCCGCTGGTGCTCGGCGGCGTGTCGATCATCGCCTCGATCATCGGCACGTTCTTCGTCAAGGTGAAGCCCGGCGGTTCGATCATGGGTGCGCTGTACAAGGGCGTGATCGTCTCGGCGGTGCTGGCGGCGGCGGCGTTCTATCCGATCACCACCGAGCTGATGGCCGACACCGCCCACGGCGCGATGAACCTCTACGGCTGCGCGCTGATCGGCCTGGTGCTCACCGGTGCCATCGTGTGGATCACCGAGTACTACACCGGCACGCAGTACAAGCCGGTGCAGCACGTGGCGCAGGCCTCCACCACCGGCCACGGCACCAACATCATCGCCGGCCTGGGCGTGTCGATGAAATCCACCGCCCTGCCGGTGGTCTCGGTGTGCTTCGCGATCTGGGGCGCGTTCGCCCTCGGCGGGCTGTACGGCATCGCCATCGCCGCCACTGCCATGCTGTCGATGGCCGGCATGATCGTGGCGCTCGACGCCTACGGCCCGATCACCGACAACGCCGGCGGCATCGCCGAGATGGCCGACCTGCCGCCGGAAGTGCGCGGTGTCACCGACCCGCTCGATGCGGTGGGCAACACCACCAAGGCGGTCACCAAGGGCTACGCGATCGGTTCGGCCGCACTGGCCGCGCTGGTGCTTTTTGCCGACTACACGCACAACCTCAACGTCGCCGGCGAGGCGAAGGCGCTGGCCGCGGGCACCACCTACACCGCGATGCAGTTCGACCTGTCCGACCACATGGTGATCATCGGCCTGCTGATCGGCGGCCTGATTCCCTACCTGTTCGGCGCCATGGCGATGGAGGCGGTGGGCCGCGCGGCCGGTGCCGTGGTGGAAGAAGTGCGTCGCCAGTTCCGCGAGATCGCCGGCATCATGGAAGGCACGGCCAAGCCGGACTACTCGCGCGCCGTCGACATGCTGACCAAGTCGGCGATCAAGGAAATGATCGTGCCCTCGCTGCTGCCGGTCGCGGTACCGGTGGTGGTCGGCCTGCTGCTGGGGCCAAAGGCGCTGGGCGGCGTACTGATCGGCACCATCGTCACTGGCCTGTTCGTGGCGATTTCAATGACCACCGGCGGTGGGGCCTGGGACAACGCCAAGAAGTACATCGAGGATGGACACCACGGCGGCAAGGGATCGGAAGCGCACAAGGCCGCCGTCACCGGCGACACCGTCGGCGACCCCTACAAGGACACCGCCGGTCCGGCCGTCAACCCGCTGATCAAGATCATCAATATCGTGGCGCTGCTACTGATTCCGCTGCTCTGATCGCTGCGAAAGCGCAGGGCCCGCGGCAAGCGGAGCCCTGCGCAAAAGGCGCCATTGCAACGGCGACCACGCCGGCACGACGCAGGCACGATGGGCCGGCCTGCGCCGTCCTCACCGCGGCACGAAAGCCCTGCGCAGCACCACCCGGTTCATATGCCACCCCGGGACACGGATGTGCATGTCGCGGCGTGGCATCTCACACTGCTCGATCACCCTTTTCCACACTCATCCACAGGACAGGACATGTCGCACCGAACTTCGGTCTGGCTGACGCTTGCGCTCGGCGTCACACTCGCAGGCATGACGCACGCACAAACACACGCCGCCGGGCCGGCTGACGCCGCCCAGCAAGACAAATTCCTCTGGCTCGAAGACATCCATGGCGACAGGCCGATGGAATGGGTGAAGCAGCAGAACGCGCTCACCGCCGATCGCTTCGCAACAGGCTCCCAGTTCGCGCAGAGCCGCGACCGGATCCTCGAAGTACTCGATTCGGACGAGCACATCCCCTACGTCAACCGCATGGGCGAGTACCTGTACAACTTCTGGCGTGACCGGACGCACCCGCGCGGGGTGTGGCGTCGCACGACGCTGGCGGAATACCGCAAGCCCTCGCCGGCGTGGGAGGTGGTGCTCGATGTGGATGCGCTGAACCAGGCCGAGGGCAAACGCTGGGTGTTCAAGGGCGTCCAGTGCCTGAAGCCGGCCTACGAGAAGTGCCTGATCTCGCTGTCGCCCGATGGCGGCGATGCGGTGGCGGTGCGCGAATTCGACCTGGTGCAAACGCGTTTCGTCACGGGCGGCTTCGAGCTGCCGGTGGCCAAGAGCGAAGTGGACTGGGTCGACCAGGACACCCTCTACGTCGGCACCGACTTCGGCCCCGGCTCGATGACCGAGTCGAGCTACCCGCGCATCGTGAAGCTGTGGAAGCGAGGCACGCCGCTTTCTACCGCCGCGGTGGTGCACGAGGGCAAGCCGACCGACCTGGCCGTCAGCGCCTATCACGATGCCACGCCGGGCTTCGAGCGCGATTTCGTTTCAGTGGCCAGGGATTTCTTCCACAGCGAGCTGTTCGAGCGCCGCGGCGACAAGCTGCTGAAGGTCGACGTGCCGGACGACGCCACTGCCGCCGCACATCGCGAATGGCTGCTGGTGGAAACCCGCTCGCCTTGGACCGTGGGCGGCACCACGTATCCTTCCGGTGCGCTGCTGGCCGCGCGCTACGACGACTTCATGGCGGGCAAGCGCGATTTCACGACGCTGTTCGCACCCGATGCGCACACCTCGCTGGCGTCCTACAGCTGGACGCGCCACCACCTGATTCTGGACGTGCTCGACGACGTGAAGAGCCGGCTCGAGGTGCTGACGCCGCAGCCGGGAGCGTGGCAGCGCGAGCCGATGGCCGGCGCCCCCGAGCTGAGCACGGTGAGCGTGGTCGATACCGATCCGGACACCAGCGATGAGTACTGGCTCGGTGTCACCGGTTTCCTCACGCCGTCCTCGCTGCAGTACGGCGTGCTCGGCGCCGCCCCTGCCGAGACGGTCAAGCGCGAGCCGGCGTTCTTCGACGCATCGGCATTCACCGTCAGCCAGCACTTCGTCGCGTCGAAGGACGGCACGCGCGTGCCGTATTTCCAGATTGCGCCGAAGTCGCTGAAGCTCGACGGCTCCAACCGGACGCTGCTCTACGGCTACGGCGGCTTCGAGGTATCTCTGCTGCCCACCTACCGCGGCAGCATCGGCCGCGCCTGGCTGGAGCGCGGCGGTGTCTATGTGATCGCCAATATCCGCGGCGGTGGCGAGTACGGCCCGGCATGGCACCAGGCGGCGCTGAAGGCCAATCGCCTGCGCGCCTACGAGGACTTTGCCGCCGTGGCGCAGGACCTGATCCACCGCGGCGTGACCTCGCCGAAACATCTGGGCGCCGAGGGCGGCAGCAACGGCGGCCTGCTGATGGGCAACATGCTCACGCTGTATCCGCAGCTGTTCGGCGCGATCGCCTGCGAGGTGCCGCTGCTGGACATGAAGCGCTACAGCCACCTGTCGGCCGGTGCATCGTGGATGGCCGAATACGGCAATCCGGACACCGCCGACTGGAACTTCATCCGCCACTTCTCGCCATACCAGAACGTGCGCAAGGACGGCCATTACCCGCCGGTGCTGTTCTACACCACCACCAGCGACGACCGCGTCGGTCCGGTGCAGGCGCGCAAGATGGCGGCCAAGATGCAGGCGATGGGGCTGCCCAACGTGTGGTTCTACGAGAACCTCGAAGGCGGCCACGGTGCCGGGGCCGACAACAGGCAGTCGGCCTACATGCACGCGCTGGCGTACGGCTTTCTGTGGGACCAGCTGAAGTAACGCCCGCCGCGAACGCGTGCCGGCCAACACCAACCGGCGCGCGTGGCGACGCTATCATCGGCCGGCGCCCCGACCGAGCCCTGTGCGATGACACGAACCACCAGCATCCGCCACGAACTGCGCGAGTGGATTCTCGCCACCACGCGCGCGGGCCACAGCACCGATGAGGTGCTGCGGCTGATGAAGGAAAGCGGCTACGACCCGCGCGAGAGCCGCAGCATCGTCGCCAGCGTGCTGAAGCTGCCGTTGAATGCGCTTGCCGGCACGGCATCACCCGCCAGCGTGCGGCCGCGTCATCCCTGCGCGCCGTTCGCCGAGGCGGCCGGGCGGCGCGTGCGCATCAGCGCATCGTTGGACGTGCCGACAGTGCGCGTCATCGATGCGCTGCTCGACGCGGACGAGTGCGATCAGCTGATCGAACAGGCGCGCCCGCGGCTGGCGCGCGCGATGACGGTCGACACCGAAGGCCGCAAGCAGGTGGACGATCGGCGCACCAGCGCCGGGATGTTCTTCCAGCTGGCTGAGTCACCGCTGATCGAGCGCATCGAGGACCGCCTTGCCGCCCTGCTCGGCGTGCCTGCCAGCCACGGCGAGGGGCTGCAGGTGCTGCATTACCGACCGGGGCAGGAATACGAGCCGCACTACGACTGGTTCGATCCGACCCAGCCGGGTTTCGAGGCAGTGACGGCGCACGGTGGCCAGCGCGTGGCGAGCATCGTGATGTACCTCAACACGCCGGAAGCGGGCGGCGGCACCGGCTTTCCGCATGCAGGACTCACGGTGACGGCGCTGAAGGGGTCGGCCGTGTATTTCGCCTACGACACCGACGACACCGCATCCCTGCATGCCGGCCTGCCGGTGCTGAGCGGCGAGAAGTGGATCGCCACCAAGTGGTTGCGCGAGCGGCCGTTCCTGCGCTGAGAGCGTCACCTGCTGCGCCGCAGCAGCTGTTGCCGTATCCTTGTCGGCCCTCTTTATCCCTAGCGCAAGGTCACTCCCCATGGGTCTGGATCTGGTCAGCGCCGGCCGCAACGTGCCGGACGAAATCAACGTCATCATCGAAATCCCGAAGGACGCCGAGCCGGTCAAGTACGAAGTCGACAAGGCATCGGGCGCGATCTTCGTCGACCGGATCCTTTCCACCCCGATGCGTTACCCGTGCAACTACGGCTACGTGCCGGGCACGCTGGGCGACGACGGTGACCCGCTGGACGCGCTGGTAATCCTGCCGCTGCCGCTGATCCCCGGTTCGGTGATCCGCTGCAAGCCGGTCGGCATGCTGCGCATGACCGACGAGGCGGGTGGCGACGAGAAGCTGGTGGTGGTGCCGGTGGAGAAGATCTTCCCCGGCTACGCGCACATCCAGGACATCGATGGCGTGTCGGGCCACTGGCTCGAGCGCATCGGCCACTTCTTCGAGCACTACAAGGATCTGGAGAAGGGCAAGTGGGTCAAGCTCGACGGCTGGGCCAAGGCCGCCGAAGCCAAGGCCGAGATCCTGCGCGGGATGCAGCGCCACGCGAACGACAAGGGCTGATCGACAAGAGCCGATCGGGCAGAGGCCACTCGCAAAAGAGAAAAGCGCGCCGCGGCGCGCTTTTTTCATATCGGATCGACACCGGCTACAGCGCCGTCGCCCGCAGCGGTGCGTCCGTTCGGTCGTAAGTGGCCCGGACATGCGACCTGACACCGATGGCGGAACATTCTTCCATCGTCGACACGTCCAGGCTCACGCTTCCATCCGGCTGCAACGTGCACAGGGAGGTGCCGCACTTGGCGCACAGCCCCTGCCGGGTGCTGCTCGGACGGCCGTAGAAAACCGCCGTGCCCGCACACCAGTGCAACGCCGCAGCGGGCACCTGCACCCCCACGACCACCGGCTCGCCCGAGGCAAGCCGGCACAGCGCGCAGCTGCAGAAGCAACGCTGGCTGCTGCCGATGTCGGCGCTATACCGCACGTCGCCGCACGCGCAACGTCCGTACAACCTGTCCATGCGCCCTCCTCGATCACCGCCATGCGAGCGCGCCCGCATGGCGCGCACTCAGCGTTCGTTGCGGGAGGGCTTGGCCGGCTCGCCGTGCTTGCCCAGCTCTTCGAGCAGGGTCGACATGTCTTCGGCGTGCTCCTCTTCCATGGCGAGGATTTCTTCCATCATGCGCCGGGTGGTGGGATCGTCATTGCCGAGGTAGCGGATGATCTCGCCGTAACTGTCGATGGCGATGCGCTCGGCCACCAGGTTTTCCTTGATCATGTCGACCAGGTCATCGCCTTCCACGTAATCGGCGTGAGCGCGGGTGAGCAGACCTTCGGGATTGAAGTTCGGCGCGCCATCAAGCTGGGTGATGCGCTCGGCGATGCGATCGGCGTGGCCCTGCTCCTCGTTCGCATGCTCGAGGAATTCCGCCGCCACGCTCTTGGCGTGGATGCCGGACGCCATGTAGTAGTGCCGCTTGTAGCGCAGCACGCAGACGATCTCGGTCGCCAGCGCCTCGTTGAGCAGCTTGATCACTGTCTCGCGATCGGCGCGGTAGCCGGCGGTGATCGCGCCGCGTTCGATGTGTTCGCGCGCACGCTTGCGGATCGACTCGATGTCCGTGATGAACGGCTTGCTTGTCATGGGCAACTCCTGATGACGAAGGAACTCAGTCCGCCGCGCTGGCGACAGATGACCTCCCATCGTATGGAGCGGGCGCGAAGTGCGGGTGAACGGCGTGCAGCACATCCGCCCGCTCTGGCCACGGGGAAGCCGTCAGCGCGGGGCGTAGGCCCGCAGGAACGTGGCAACGCCGGCGCGCGCCGTGGCTTCGATCTCGGCCGCGTACGCCTGCGGACAATCGTCGCAGCCGAACATGCGCCGCATCATCAGGTCGCCCTTGATCAGGGCGAAGAACTGCACGACCGCGCGAGGCAAGTCGTCGATCTCCAGCATGCCCGCGTCAACGGCGCGCTGGAGCAGGCGTTCCATCAGGCCGTGCGTGCGCATCGAACCCTCTTCCCACAGCAGCCGACCATAGCGGGGATTGCCTTGCCGGCAGTCGCTGAGAATGGCGCGGAAGGTGCCTACCGTCTCCTTGTCGCAATCCAGACGCGCGTGGGTCAGGGCGATCTTGAGCAGGGTCTGTTCGATCTCGGCGTCGGCCGCGAGGTCGTAGGTATCTTCCGGCAGCAGATCCTGCAGCCGCGCACGCACGACTTCGCGGAACAGATTGTCCTTGTCACCAAAATGACTGTAGACAGTGAGCTTGGACACCCCGGCCTCGGCAGCCACCGCATCCATGCTGGTGCCGGCGAACGCGTTGCGCACAAACAAGCCTTTGGCGGCCTCCAGGATGGCGGCACGCTTTTCCATGTCCTTCGGACGGCCAGGACCATGGCACTTGATCGGCGAAACGGAACTCATCGGAACACCTTCACAGAAGACCACAACCCCATTATTATACGCCTCGGTTTATTTATTTCCAACGCACGGGCCGGGGGCTTGTCCGTCACGCCGGCCCGGACCACCGTATTTTCAGGGCAGCGGCACGGCGTGACCACGGGGCCGAGGTGGTTGTTCGAGCACGCGGAAGTATCCGGCACTGTCCGCGGACAGCGCGCTGCGCATGACTTCCGTCAGCCGCGCGCGATGACTTCCGGCACTTCGGCCATACCGCCGCAGCCCGCACGCTAGCGATTGTTGGAAATGGGGTAAGCACTTATCCTATTTGACCTTTTTGATTCCTACGGGATGTGGCTGAACATGGCGATGAACTTCGAGCAGGCACGGCAGAACATGGTGGAAAACCAGGTGCGTCCCTGGGAAGTGCTGGATGCGCGCGTGCTCGACGTGCTCGGCCGCATGCGCCGCGAGGACTTCGTTGCCGCCGAGCACCGGCAGCTGGCCTTTGCCGACGTCTGCCTGCCGCTGGGCCACGGCGAAGTGATGATGAAGCCGGTGCTGGAAGGCCGCGTGCTGCAGGCACTGGAACTTGGCGGCAGCGAGCGCGTGCTGGAAGTCGGCACCGGCTCGGGTTTTCTCACCGCCTGCCTGGCCGGACTGGCCGCTGAGGTGGTGAGCGTGGACATCCATGCCGACTTCACCGCCGCCGCCGCCGCCCGCCTGAGTAGCGCGGGTGTCACCAACGCCTCGCTTGAAACCGGCGACGCCGTGCTGGATTGGCAGCCGCAGGGGCAGTTCGACGTGGTGGTGCTGACCGGCGCCGTGGCGCAGCTGCCCGAGCGCATGCTGGGCTGGCTCAAGCCCGGCGGTCGCCTGCTGGTGATCCGTGGCGCCTCGCCGGCGCAGCAGGTGGCGCTGCTGACCCAGGAAGGCGCGGGCCGCTACCGCGACGAAGTGCTGCTGGAAACCGATCTTCCCTATCTGGTGCACGCGGAGCCGCCGCACCGTTTCGTTTTTTGAATACCCCCAAGACCACCCCATGAGGCACCCCATGCGTTTGAAGCTTCTGTCCCTGGCCCTGGCCCTGTCGGCAATCTCCCTGCCCAGCCATGGCGAGGATCTGCTGGATGCATACCGAGAAGCGCGCGCCAATGATCCGGTGCTTTCGCAGGCAGACGCGCAGCGCCTGTCGGTGGGTGAAAACGTGAACCAGGCGCGCGCGCTGCTGCTGCCGCAGCTCTCGGCCGGACTGTCGCTCAGCCAGACCAGCGGCGGACGCAGCAGCACGATCAATCCGAACACCGGCGAGGTCGTGCCCACCGGCACCGACCCGGGCCATTCGCGCACCCGCGACATCTCCGGCAACCTCAGCCAGACCGTGCTCGACCTGAGCAAGATCGCCGACCTGAAGGCCGCGCACTCGCAGGCAAGCGCGCAGGATGCGCTGTACCAGGCCGCGCTGCAGGAGCTGTTTGTGCGGGTGTCCACGGCGTACTTCAACGTGCTGACCAGCGAGGATGCCCTCGCCTTCGCCAAGGCGAACGAGGAGGCCTACCAGCAGCAGTACGAGCAGTCCGACCAGCGCTTCAAGGTGGGTCTGTCCGCGATCACCGACGTCTACCAGGCCAAGTCGTTCTACGAGTCGGCCAAGGCGCAGACGATCGCCGCGCGCAACACGCTGGACGACGCCCGCGAGGCGCTCACCCAGATCACCGGCAAGCCCACCGGCGACCTGAAGAAGCTGCGCGACGACCTGCCGATGAACCCGCCCGCCCCCAACGACCAGAAGGTGTGGGTGGAGCAGGCGCTGCAGAACAATCCGAACATCGTCTCGGAGAAGTTCAGCGTCGAGGCGGCCGAGCACAGCATCTCGGCGGCGCGCGCCGCTCACCTGCCCACGATCAACGCCAACGTGAGCTACGGCAAGAGCGCCACCTGGTTCCAGAACTCCAACCTGCACTTCCGCCAGCCGAGCTCGACCACGATCGGCCTGACGCTGTCGGTGCCGATCTTCGAGGGCGGCGCCACGCAGTCGCGCGTGCGCCAGTCGATCTACCAGCGCGATGCGGCGCGGGACACGCTTGAGGTGCAGCGTCGCCAGGTCACCCGCGACACGCTGAACTACTACCGTTCGGTGATCGCCGGGATCAGCCAGGTCGAGGCCGGCAAAGCCGCCGTGGATGCGGGCCAGAAGGCGCTGGATGCGACCCGCGCAGGCTTCAGCGTCGGCACCAAGACCATCCTCGACGTGCTCACCGCGATCCAGACGCTGACCTCCTCCGAGAGCCAGTACTCGCAGGCGCGCCACCAGTTCATCCTGGACAAGCTGCTGCTCAAGCAGGCCACCGGCACGGCGGACATCAAGGACATCGAGGCGATCAACGCCCTGCTCGAATGACAGCCTCCCGCATGCCGTGACCATGAAGCCGGGCCGCGAGGTCCGGCTTTTTTGCGGCCTACTCGCCGAGCGTGTGATCGATCAGGGTCATCACGCGGCCGACCGCCCCCTGTTCGCTATCGAATACCGCGTAGGCGCGCTCGCCCATGCGGTGCAGCGACGGCCGGTCGCGCAGCAGCTGCAGCACGGCCGCACCGAGCGCTTCGCTGCGCGCCACGCGCTGGGCACCGCCACGCTGGATCATGGTCTGCGTGATGTCGTCGAAGTTGAAGGTGTGCGGACCCACCAGCACCGGCCGCGACAGCGCCGCCGGTTCCAGCACGTTGTGTCCGCCGATCGGCACCAGGCTGCCGCCGACGAAAGCGAGATCGGCGGCGGCGAAGAACGGCATCAGCTCGCCCATCGCATCGATCACGAACACCTGATGCGACGCCGCCGCAACACGGTCGGCGCTGCGCGTGCCCACCGCAAAACCCAGATTGCGCACCAGGTGCTCGACCAGGCGGAAACGATCCGGGTGGCGCGGTGCCAGCAGCAGCAGCGCATCGGGCAGGCGCTGCAGCACCTCCAGGTGCGCCTCCAGCACGGCGAGCTCCTCGCCCTCGTGGGTGCTGGCGGCCATCCATACCGGACGCAACGGCCCCCACTGCACCCGCAGCGCCTGGCCCTGCTCCTGCGCCTGCGCGGGCACCGGCATGTCGAACTTGAGATTGCCGCTGACCACGATCTTTTCGGCAGGAGCACCAAGCATGCGGTAGCGCGCCGCATCGGTGCGCGACTGCGCCGACACGTGGCTCACGCAGCGCAAGGCCGCGCGCACCAGCCCGAGCGCCGGGCGGTAGCCACGCAGCGAACGCTCCGACAGCCTCGCGTTGACGATCATCAGCGGGATGCCGCGTTTGTGGCAGGCGAAATAGAGGTTCGGCCAGATCTCGGTCTCGACGATGATCGCCAGCCGCGGGCGCACGCGCTGCAGAAAGCGACGCACCGCAAACGGCAGGTCGTACGGCAGGTAGACATGGAACACGCTGTCGCCAAACAGCTGGCGCACGCGCGACGAACCGGTCGGCGTCACCGTGGTGACCACCAGCGGCGCATGGGGGTACGCCCGCTGCAGCGCCTTGATCAGCGGCTCGGCCGCATTCACCTCGCCCACCGACACCGCATGCACCCACAGCGATCCGCTGATGCCCCGCGAGGGGAACACGCCAAAGCGCTCCGGCCAGCGCTGGTGATAGCTGCCGTGACGCATGCCGCGCGTCAGCAGGCGCAGCACGATCACCGGCGTGGCCAGGTACATCAGCAAGGTATAGAGAAAGCGCAACGGCCGGCCCCCTGTGGCGGGCCGCCAGTATAGAGGGCACTCGTCGCGCGGCCCGGTCTGGCCAGGCGCCACTCGCTACAATGCCGCGATGCCCGGCATGCCCCGCCCTTCCTTCGACCGCTCCCTGCTCGCACCCCGCCACTGGCCCGCCTGGCTGGGGCTCGGCGTGATCTGGCTGATCGCGCGGTTGCCCTACCCGGCCTTGATGGGCGTGGGGCGCTGGCTCGGCGCTCTGGCCATGCGCATCGACTCGGCCCGGCGCCCGGTGGCCGCGGCCAACATCGCGCTGTGTTTTCCCGAGCTGGATCGGGCGCAGCAGGCCGCGCTGGTGGACGCGCACCTGCGCGACATCGGCCTGATGCTGGTGGAGTTCGCGCTGGGCTGGATGGGCCGCGACGAGGCGATCGCCCGACTGCCGCTGTCGGTGGAAGGGCTGGAGCATCTCGAACGTGCGCGCGCCGCCGGCAAGGGCGTGCTGCTGGTCGGCGGGCATTTTTCGCATCTGGAGCTGTGCGCGCGGCTGGTGTCGCAGCGCATCCGCATCGCCGGCATGTACCGGCGCATGGACTCGGCGGTGTTCGAATGGGCTGTGCTGCGCGCCCGGCTGCGCTACGCCGACGCG
>DASUJJ010000361.1:0-2344 GCA_036279335.1 Dyella sp. | reverse complement strand
CAGCTGCATTCGAAGACCGCCGGCCACCCCGAATACGGCCACACGCCCGGCGTGGAGACCACCACCGGCCCGCTCGGCCAGGGCCTGGCCAACGCGGTCGGCTTCGCGCTCGCCGAGAAGGTGCTGGCGGCGCACTTCAACCGCCCCGACCACGCCATCGTCGACCACCACACCTACGTATTACTCGGCGACGGCTGCCTGATGGAAGGTGTCTCCCACGAAGCCTGCTCGCTCGCCGGCACCTGGGCCTTAAGCAAGCTGGTGGCGATCTACGACGACAACGGCATCTCGATCGACGGCGAGGTGCAAGGCTGGTTCACCGACGACACGCCCAAGCGCTTCGAGGCGTACGGCTGGAACGTGATCCGTGACGTCGACGGCCACGATGCCGAGGCGATCAAGCGCGCAATCACCCAGGCGACCGCGCAAGGCGACAAGCCCACGCTGATCTGCGCCAAGACCATCATCGGCTTCGGCGCCCCGCACAAGCAGGGCAAGGAAGAGAGCCACGGCGCGCCGCTGGGCAAGGACGAGATCGCCGGTGCGCGCGACGCGCTCGACTGGCGCTACGCGCCCTTCGAGATTCCTGCCGAGATCTATGCCGGCTGGGATCACAAGGCCAAGGGCGCGGCCACCGAGCAGGCCTGGAACGACGCCTTCGCGGCGTACGCCAGTGCGCATCCGGAACTGGCTGCCGAGTTCCAGCGCCGCTTCAGCGGCGAGCTGCCGGCCGACTGGGCGCAGAAGTCGCAGGCATACATCGACAAGCTGCAGCTGGAGGGCCCGGAAGTGGCCTCGCGCAAGGCCTCGCAGATGACGCTGGACGCGTTCGGTCCGCTGCTGCCGGAGCTGATCGGCGGCTCGGCGGATCTGGCCGGCTCCAACCTGACCAAGTGGAAGGGCAGCCTGGACGCGGGCAACGGCAACAGTGCCGACGGCAAGGGCAACTACGTCTACTACGGCGTGCGCGAGTTCGGCATGAGCGCGATCGCCAACGGCCTGGCGCTGCACGGCGGCTTCATTCCGTACGACGCCACCTTCCTGGTGTTCTCCGACTACGCGCGCAACGCGGTGCGCATGAGTGCACTGATCCCGGCGCACGCCATCCACGTCTACACCCACGACTCGATCGGCCTGGGCGAAGACGGCCCGACCCACCAGCCGGTCGAGCACCTCGCGTCGCTGCGCTACATCCCGGGCAACCAGGTGTGGCGGCCGTGCGACGCGGTGGAATCGGCGGCGTGCTGGAAGGCCGCGATCGAGCGCAAGGGCCACCCGGCGTGCCTGGTGTTCTCGCGGCAGAGCCTCAAGCACCAGCACCGCACGGCCGAGCAGGTGGCGGACATCATGCGCGGCGGCTACGTGCTGTCCGACCCGGCCGATACGAAGTTCCAGGCGATCCTGATCGCCACCGGTTCGGAAGTGGAGTTGGCGATGGAGGCGATGCGCACCTTGGCCCAGCAGGGCATGGCGGTGCGCGTGGTGTCGATGCCGTGCACCGAGGCGTTCGACGCCCAGCAGCAGGCCTACCGCGAAGCGGTGCTACCGGGCTGGTGCCGCGCGCGCGTGGCGGTGGAAGCGGCCACCGCCGACTTCTGGCGCAAGTACGTGGGCCTCGACGGCGAGGTGATCGGCATGACCACCTTCGGCGCCTCGGCCCCGGCGCCGCAGCTGTTCGAGCACTTTGGCTTCACCGTCGGCCACGTGGTGGACGCCGTGAAGCGCGTGGTGGGCTGAAGCCACTTACCTCGTTCCCGATCGGGCCGCGCAAGCGGCCCGATCGCTTTGATCAGGACGCCCGCATGGCCGAACCCGACCGCTTCATCGTCTTTGGCGCCCCCAGCATCGGCGAGGAGGAGATCGCCGAGGTCACCGCGTGCATGCGGTCGGGCTGGCTGGGGACCGGGCCGCGGGTGGCGCAGTTCGAGCAGGCGTTCGCCGCCTGCAAGCAGGCGAGCGCCGATCGGGTCGCTGCGGTGAACTCCTGCACCGCCGCGCTGCACGTGAGCATGGTGGCGGCGGGCCTGGAAGCGGGCGCCGAGGTGATCACCACGCCGCTCACGTTCTGCGCCACGGTGAACGCCATCGAGCACGCCGGGCTCACGCCGGTGCTGGCCGATGTCGACCCGCACACCCAGAACATCGACCCGGATGCGATCGAGGCGGCGATCACGCCGCGCACGCGGGCGATCGTTCCGGTGCATTTCGCTGGGCGGCCATGCGCGATGGATCGCATCATGGCAATCGCGAGCAAGCACGATCTGGTGGTGATCGAGGACTGCGCGCACGCGATCGAGACCACCTTCCGCGGCCAGCCGGCGGGCACGTTCGGTGACTTCGGCTG
>DASUJJ010000360.1:0-3287 GCA_036279335.1 Dyella sp. | reverse complement strand
TGATACTGGTCGGCGCCGACCCTGCATCCGCGGTGTACGTGCGCAACAAGCGCAAGGCCTGCAAGCAGGTCGGTTTCGAATCGTTCGACTTCGACCTGCCGGCTGAAACCAGCCAAGCCGAATTGTTTGCACTGGTCGACCGCCTGAATGCCGATCCCGCGGTGCATGGCATCCTGGTGCAGTTGCCGCTGCCGCCGCACGTCAATGCCGCCGCGCTGATCGACCGCATCGATCCGCGCAAGGACGTGGACGGGTTCAGCGCGATCAACCTGGGCCACCTCGCATTGCGGCGCTTCGGCCTGCGCCCGTGCACGCCCAAGGGCGTGATGACACTGCTGGGCCACACCGACCGGCCGGTGCGCGGCCAGCATGCGGTGGTGGTCGGCGCATCCAACCATGTCGGACGGCCGCTGGTGCTGGAACTGCTGATCGCCGGCTGCACCACCACCTGCTGCCATCGCTTCACCCGCGACCTCGAGAGCTTCGTGCGTCAGGCCGACATCGTGATCGTGGCAGTGGGCAAGCCGGGACTGGTCAAGGGCGAGTGGATCAAGCCCGGCGCGGTAGTGATCGACGTGGGCATCAACCGGCTGGACGATGGCCGGCTCGTCGGCGACGTCGAGTTCGCCCCGGCTGCCGAGCGCGCCAGCTGGATCACTCCGGTACCCGGCGGCGTGGGCCCGATGACCGTCGCCACCCTGATGGAGAACACGCTCGAAGCGGCCGAGGCCGCCGACAGGGCGTGAGCCCAGGCTCTTGCGGGCGGCATCCGGCCGCACTGCAACATCTGGCGAGAGGGCGGGGCAGGCGCGTATAATCTCCTCTTTGCCGGGAACCCTTTCCATGCGCATTCTCGCCGAGGCCCTGACCTACGACGACATCTACCTCGTTCCGGCCCATTCGGTCATCCTGCCGCGCGACGTGGACACCTCCACCCGGCTGACCCGCGACCTGCGCCTGAACATCCCCATCGTGTCCGCGGCCATGGACACGGTCACCGAAGCCCGCCTCGCCATCACCATGGCCCAGTGCGGCGGCATCGGCATCATCCACAAGAACATGACGGCCGAGCAGCAGGCCGCCGAAGTGCGCCTGGTCAAGAAGTTCGAGGCCGGCGTCATCCGCAGCCCGATCACCGTGGGCCCGAACACCTCGATCCGCGACGTGCTGCGCCTCACCCACGCGCACAACATCTCCGGCGTGCCGGTGGTGGACGGCTCCCGGCTGGTCGGCATTGTCACCAGCCGCGACCTGCGCTTCGAGCGCAAGCACGACGACCCGGTGCGCAACATCATGACCCGCGAGGACAAGCTGGTCACGGTGAAGGAAGGCGCCAGCCAGGATGAAGTGCTGCAGCTGCTGCACAAGCACCGCATCGAGAAGGTGCTGGTGGTCAACGACGACTTCCAGCTGCGCGGCCTGATCACCGTCAAGGACATCCAGAAGGCCCGCGATAACCCGCACGCGGCCAAGGATCGCAACGAGGCGCTGCTGGTAGGCGCCGCCGTCGGCGTCGGCGGCGATACCGAGCAGCGGGTGGCTGCGCTGGTCGACGCCGGCGTGGACGTGCTGGTGGTCGACACCGCGCACGGCCATTCGCAGGGCGTGATCGAGCGCGCCGCGTGGGTCAAGAAGACCTACCCGAAGGTGCAGGTGATCGCCGGCAACATCGTCACCGGCGAAGCCGCCCGCGCGCTGCTGCACGCCGGCGTGGACGCGGTGAAGGTGGGCGTGGGCCCGGGCTCGATCTGCACCACCCGCGTGGTGGCCGGCGTCGGTGTGCCGCAGATCACCGCGATCGACATGGTGGCCACCGCGCTGAAGGACGAGATCCCGCTGATCGCCGATGGTGGCATCCGCTATTCCGGCGACATTCCCAAGGCGCTGGCCGCCGGCGCGTCCAGCGTGATGCTCGGCTCGATGTTCGCCGGCACCGAGGAGTCTCCGGGCGAGGTCGAGCTGTTCCAGGGGCGCTCGTACAAGAGCTACCGCGGCATGGGTTCGCTGGGCGCGATGGCGCTGGGCTCCAAGGACCGCTACTTCCAGGACGAGGCCGACGCCGACAAGCTGGTGCCTGAAGGCATCGAGGGGCGCGTGCCGTACCGCGGCCCGCTGCGCAACATCATCCATCAGCTGATCGGTGGCTTGCGCGCCTCGATGGGCTACCTCGGCGCGGCGACGGTCGAGGACGTGCGCAACAAGGCGCAGTTCGTGAAGGTGACCAGCGCCGGCGTCACCGAGGCCCACCCGCACGACATCCAGATCACCAAGGAAGCGCCGAATTACCGGCTGAATTCCTGATGCCGCACGCTTGAGCCCTCTCCCCTGGCACAGTCGGGGGAGAGGGTTGGGTGAGGGGGAGGCTTTTCGCTTCGCTCTTGCCACATGCCAAAAGCCAAAAGCCAAAAGCGCCCCCTCACCCCAACCCTCTCCCCCGGCTTCGCCGGGGGAGAGGGAGCGTTAAGGCTGAGTCGGGGAGCGGGAGATACGAGCCGCCATGACCGACATCCACAGCGACAAGATCCTCATCCTCGACTTCGGCGCGCAGTACACGCAGCTGATCGCCCGCCGCGTGCGCGAACTGGGCGTCTACTGCGAGATCTGGGCGTGGGACCACGATCCGGCCGAGATTGCCGCGTTCGCGCCCAAGGGCATCATCCTGTCCGGCGGCCCCGAGTCGACCACGCTGGAAGGCGCCCCCAGCGCGCCGCAGCAGGTATTCGACAGCGGCCTGCCGATCCTCGGCATCTGCTACGGCATGCAGACCATGGCCGCGCAGCTGGGCGGCGCCACCGAGGCAGCCGACGCGCGCGAGTTCGGCCATGCCGAAGTCGACATCACCCTGCAAAGCCGCCTGTTCGCGGGGCTCAGCGATCACACCGACAGCCAGCGGCTCGACGTGTGGATGAGCCACGGCGACCACGTCTCGAAGGCGCCGCCCGGATTCGTCGTCACCGGCAGCACCGATCGCATCCCGGTCGCCGTGATGGAAAACGAGGACAAGCGCTGGTACGGCGTGCAGTTCCATCCGGAAGTCACCCACACGAAGCAGGGCGGTGCGCTGCTCAAGCGCTTCATCACCGAGATCTGCGGCTGCGCCACGCTGTGGACCGCCGCCAACATCATCGAGGACCAGATCGCTCGCGTGCGCGAGCAGGTGGGCGACGATCACGTGCTGCTGGGCCTGTCCGGCGGGGTGGATTCGTCGGTGGTGGCCGCGCTGCTGCACCGGGCGATCGGCGACCGGCTGACCTGCGTATTCGTCGATACCGGCCTGCTGCGCTGGC
>DASUJJ010000359.1:0-3859 GCA_036279335.1 Dyella sp. | reverse complement strand
AACCAGGTGCAGCAGAACACCAAACGCGGCATGACCTTTGCGCGCGCGCTGCGCTCGTTCCTGCGCCAGGACCCGGACGTGATCATGGTCGGCGAAATCCGCGACCTGGAAACCGCCGAGATCGCGATCAAGGCCGCACAGACCGGCCACATGGTGCTGTCCACCCTGCACACCAACGACGCCTCGCAGACCATCGCGCGACTGATGAACATGGGCATCGCGCCCTACAACATCACCTCGTCGGTGACCCTGATCGTGGCGCAGCGCCTGGCCCGGCGCCTGCACGATTGCAAGAAGCCGATCGAGCTGCCGCCGGAAACCCTGCTGGCCGCAGGCTTTACCCAGCAGGACATCGACGAGGGGCTTACCGTGTATGAAGCGGTGGGCTGCGAAAGTTGCAACGAGGGCTACAAGGGCCGCCTGGGCATCTACCAGGTGATGCCGATGCTGGAGGACATCCAGAAAATCGTGCTCAAGGGGGGCAATGCGATGCAGATTGCCGAGGTCGCCAAGGCAGCCGGCATCAACGATTTGCGCGCATCGGCCCTGCGCAAGGTGAAACAGGGCCTGACGAGTCTGGTCGAGATCGACCGGGTCACCAAGGACTGAGGTTCCTGTCCGGTTCGTAGCCGCGACACGCCAGACCTGCGGCTCGGACCACGGATTTTGGCGCTGAAAATGCAATAAGCTGGAAAGGTTGGATCGGCTGTGTGCCGGTCAGGGGCGGGACGGAGGGGAATCGCATGGCCACGGCTACTGCAGTGAGAAAGAATGCACGCGACATGGGCGCCCAGCGCGCGCAGGTCAGCCAGATGACGACCTACGAGTGGGTCGCGCTGGACAAACGCGGCAAGCGCATGAAAGGCGAGATGCCGGCGAAGAATGCGTCGCTGGTGAAAGCCGCACTGCGCAGCCAGGGCATGAACCCGCAGACGGTGCGCGAGCGAGCCAAACCGCTGTTCGGGAACACCGGCAGCAAGGTCAAGCCGGGCGACGTGGCCGTATTCAGCCGCCAGATCGCCACCATGATGGCGTCGGGCGTGCCGATGGTGCAGGCATTCGACATCATCGCCGACGGCCAGAAGAACATCCGCTTCAAGAACATCCTGGTCGATGTGAAACAGAACATCGAAGGCGGTGCGGCCCTGCACGAGGCGCTGGCGCGCTATCCGGTGCAATTCGACGAGCTCTACTGCAACCTCGTCCACGCCGGTGAAACCTCCGGTGTGCTCGATACCGTGCTCGACACTGTCGCCACCTACAAGGAGCGCACGGAGTCGCTGAAGAAGAAGATCAAGAAGGCCCTGTTCTACCCGATGATGGTGCTGGCGGTGGTCTTCGTAGTTGTGCTGATCATGCTGCTGTTCGTGGTACCGGTGTTTGCGAAAACCTTTCAGGACGCGGGCGCCGAGCTGCCGGCGCCCACTCAGTTGGTGGTGAGCGCGTCGAACTTTGTGCAGAGTTATTGGTGGCTGATGATCGGGGGGATCATCGGCAGCATCGTCGCCCTCATCATGGCTAAAGCGCGCTCGCCCAAGTTTGCGCATTTTCTTGATCGCGTCATGCTCAAGCTCCCGGTGATCGGGGCTATTACACGCAACTCGGCGATCGCCCGCTTTGCCCGCACGCTGGGCGTGACCTTCCGCGCCGGTGTGCCGCTGGTCGAGGCGCTGGATGCGGTTGCCGGGGCAACTGGCAGCGTCGTCTACGGCGATGCCGTGAAGCAGATGCGCGAGGATATTGCGGTTGGCCATCAGCTGCAGCTGGCGATGAAGCAGACATCCCTGTTTCCGAATATGGTGGTGCAGATGACCGCCATCGGCGAGGAGTCCGGCTCGCTGGACAACATGTTGTTCAAGGTGGCGGAGTTTTACGAGGATGAGGTGGAAAATGCGGTCGACACGCTTTCCACCCTGCTCGAACCGCTGATCATGGTGGTGCTTGGCACCCTGGTGGGCGGCATCGTGGTGGCTCTCTACCTGCCGATCTTCAAGCTCGCCGGCACGTTCTGAAGTCGTTCCCGCAGGAGCGCTCGCGCTCCTGCCCGCAACGTCGTGCCCGAGATGTCAGGTGGTTGCCCCGTTCAACGCAGCGCCTGACCCGGCCACCTGCAACGCAAGGTTCATGACATGTTCGAAGGCCCACTGGCCCTCTGGATCGCTGCGGCGGGGCTGCTCGGCCTCCTGGTTGGCAGCTTCCTCAATGTGGTCATCCTGCGCCTGCCTGCCCGCATGGAGGCGATGTGGCACCGCGAGGCCAACGACGTGCTGGGAATGGACGGCGAGGCCATCGAGCTACCGCCGGGCATCGTGCGCGAACCCTCGCACTGCCCGCATTGCAAGCATCCGCTGGCGGCGTACGACAACATTCCGCTGGTCAGCTGGCTGCTGCTCAAGGGCCGCTGCCGCTATTGCCGCGCGCCGATTTCCATCCAGTATCCGCTGGTGGAGCTGCTGAGCGGGCTGTGCAGCGCGGTGATCGTCTGGCGCTTCGGGCTCACGGCTGCGGCCGCGGCGGGGCTGGTGTTCACGTGGACGCTGATCGCGCTGTCCGGCATCGACTTCCGCACCCAGCTGCTGCCTGACCAGTTGGTCTATCCGCTGCTCTGGCTGGGCCTGCTGCTGTCGCTGAAACCGATGTTTGTCGCCCCGTCCGCCGCCATCCTCGCCGCCGCCATCGGCTACCTGAGCCTGTGGAGCGTGTACTGGGCGTTCAAGCTGCTCACCGGCAAGGAGGGCATGGGCCACGGCGACTTCAAGCTGCTCGCCGCGATGGGCGCCTGGATGGGCCTGAGCTGCCTGCTGCCGATCGTGCTGCTCTCCTCGCTGATCGGCGCCCTCGTGGGCGGCACGATGATGGCGCTCAAGCGCCACGAGCGCGATGTGCCGATGCCGTTCGGGCCGTTCATCGCCGCGGCCGGCTGGGTGTGGCTGGTGGTGGGCGATCAGTTGCTCGGCGCCTACCTGCACCTCACCGGGCTGCGCTGAGATTGGCGATGACGCGTTACGTGATCGCGCTGACTGGCGGCGTGGCGGCGGGCAAGAGCGCCGTGACCCGCTGCTTCGAGGCACTCGGCATTCGCGTCTACGATGCGGACACGGCGGCGCGGGCAGTGATCGAACCGGGCACGCCGGGGCTGGCCAGCATTGTCGAAGCCTTCGGCAAGGACGTGCTCGGCACCGACGGACGCCTGGATCGCCCGGCGATGCGGCAACGGATCTTCGCCGACCGCGAGGCGCGGCACACGCTGGAGGCGATCGTGCATCCGCGGGTGCGCCAGTGGCTGCGCGACCGCGCGGACGCTGACGACGGCCCCTACTGCCTGCTGGCGATTCCCCTGCTGGTGGAAAACCTGGCGCATTACCGCTGGGTGGATCGGGTCCTCACGGTGGACGTGCCGGAAGACGAGCAGATCCGCCGCCTGATCGCCCGCGACGGCATCGACGAATCCCTGGCCCGGCGCATGCTGGCCAGCCAGGCCTCGCGCAACGAACGCCTGGCCATCGCCGACGACGTGATCGACAACAGCGGCCCGGAGTCGGAACTGCCGGCGCAGGTGGCGGCGCTGGAAACACGCTACCGGGCGCTGGCGGCGGCTGCCCGGGCCAGACGCTAGGGGCGGTCGCGCACAGGGTGCGCTCCTACAGGGGGGGGGGTTGTGTAGGAGCTCACCCCCCGATCGAGTCGAGGGCAGGCTCTGTGAGCGACCGATGCGGCATCGGGGCGTGGGGGTGTCGCGCACAGGGTGCGCTCCTACAGAGGGGTGTGGTGTAGGAGCTCACCTTGTGAGCGACCGATGCGGCATCGGCGCGTGGGGTGTGTCGCGCACAGGGTGCGCTCCTACAGGGGGGATGTTGTG
>DASUJJ010000358.1:0-2568 GCA_036279335.1 Dyella sp. | reverse complement strand
GTAAAGGGTGACTTCACCCTTGCCCTCGCCGACCACGGCTACACCGGCTACGCGCTCGTCGCCGCTGGTCAGCTTGGCTTTTGGAATCTCGATCAGCTTGTTGCCCTTGCCCTTGTCCAGCTCGGGCAGTTCGGCGACCGAGAACATCAGCAGGTGGCCTTCGCTGGTGACCACCACGATGCGGTCGCGTGCGGGATCGGCGCTGGCCTGCGGCGGCAGCACCTTCGCGCCGTCGCTGAGGCTGATGATCTGCTTGCCGGCCTTGTTGCGGCCGGTGAGCGATTCGAAGCGGGTGACGAAGCCGTAGCCGAAATCAGTGGCGAGGATCAGCCGCGTGTCGTTGTCCCCCGCAGCCAGCGCGTCGAAGCTGGCGCCCGACGGCGGCGTGAAGCGGCCGGTGAGCGGTTCGCCGTTGCCGCGCGCCGAGGGCAGCGTGTGTGCTGCGGTGGAATAGCTGCGGCCGGTGGAGTCGATCACCGCGATCTGCTGCGTGGTGCGCGCCTTCACCGCGGCGAGCAGGCCGTCGCCGTCGCGGTAGTTGAGCCCTTCGGCGTCGACATCGTGGCCCTTGCCGGCGCGGATCCAGCCCTTCTGGCTGAGCACCACGGTCACCGGCTCGCTGGCCACCAGCGCGCTCTCGTCCAGCGCCTGCGCGGTTTCGCGCTGCACCAGCGGCGAGCGGCGGGCGTCGCCGTACTTGGCGGCGTCGGCGTTGAGTTCCTGCTTGATCAGGCCCTTCAGCTTGGCGGGCGACTTCAGCAGCACGTTGATGCGCGCGCGCTCCTCTTCGAGCTGGTTCGCCTCGGCGGTGATCTTCATTTCCTCGAGGCGGGCCAGCTGGCGCAGCTTGGTTTCGAGGATGTAGTCGGTCTGCTCGTCGCTGAGCCGGAAGCGGCTCATCAGCACGGGCTTGGGCTCGTCCTCGGTGCGGACGATGCGGATCACCTCGTCCAGGTTGAGGTAGGCGATGCGCAGGCCTTCCAGCAGGTGCAGGCGACGCTCGACCTTGCCCAGGCGGTGCTCGAGACGGCGCGTGACCGTGGTGGTGCGGAAGCTCAGCCATTCGGTGAGGATCTTCTTCAGATCCTTCACCTGCGGCCGGCCGTCCAGGCCGATCATGTTGAGATTGACGCGGAAGCTCTTCTCGAGATCGGTGGTGGCGAACAGGTGCTGCATCATCTCGTCGGTATCGACGCGGTTCGAGCGCGGGACGATCACCAGGCGGATCGGGTTCTCGTGGTCGGACTCGTCGCGCAGGTCCTCGATCATCGGCAGCTTCTTGGCGCGCATCTGCGCGGCGATCTGCTCGAGGATCTTCGACGGGCTGACCTGGTGCGGCAGCGCGGTGATCACCACGTTGCCGTCTTCCACGCCGTACACCGCGCGGGCGCGCAGCGAGCCGCCGCCGGTGGTGTAGATGGCCAGCAGCTCCTTGCGCGGGGTGATGATCTCCGCCTCGGTCGGGTAGTCCGGACCCAGCACGTGCTCGGCCAGATCCGCCACGGTGGCATCCGGATCGTCCAGCAGGCGGATGCAGGCGCTCGCCACTTCGCGCAGGTTGTGCGGCGGTATGTCGGTGGCCATGCCCACGGCGATGCCCATCGAGCCGTTGAGCAGCACGTGCGGCACGCGCGCGGGCAGCCAGCTCGGCTCGTCCATGGTACCGTCGAAGTTCGGTACCCAGTCCACCGTGCCGTGGCCCAGCTCGCCCAGCAGCGCCTCGGCGATCGGGCTGAGCTTGCTCTCGGTGTAGCGCATCGCCGCGAAGCTCTTGGGATCGTCCGGCGAGCCGAAGTTGCCCTGGCCGTCGACCAGCGGATAGCGGTACGAGAACGGCTGCGCCATCAGCACCATCGCTTCGTAGCAGGAGCTGTCGCCGTGCGGGTGGAACTTGCCGATCACGTCGCCGATGGTGCGCGCCGACTTCTTCGGCTTGGAGCCCGCCGCCAGGCCCAGCTCGCTCATCGCGTAGATGATGCGCCGCTGCACCGGCTTGAGGCCGTCGCCGACGAAGGGCAGGGCGCGGTCAAGCACCACGTACATCGAATAGTCGAGGTAGGCGCGCTCGGCGTATTCCTTCAGCGGGATCTGTTCGTAATTGGCTTGCAGGTTCATTTTTTCGATCAATCGATAAGCGCGCCGGCGGCGCGGACAGCCGGTCGATGGTGCCAGAACGGGCCGGGGGGTGACAGCTTGCGCCGCGCATAGTGCCGTGCTGCTGTCGCACCGTTTGCGCCGGCAGCGCTGGCCGGTGGCGGGGACGCTCGGTATCGTGGCGGCTTTGCCTAACCCGCTTCGATCCATGCCGTCATCCCGCCTGCTCGGCCGCGCCGACCCCGCCCCGTTCACCGTGCATCGCGCCGACGGCGCCTCGCCGTTTCTGCTCACCTGCGACCACGCCGGTCGCGCGGTGCCCGCCGCGCTGGGTGATCTGGGTGTGCCGGCGGCGGAGTGGGACCGCCACATCGCCTGGGACATCGGTGCAGCCGGCATGGCGCGGGTGATCGCCGAGGCGCTTGACGCCTGGCTGATCTGCCAGACCTACTCGCGGCTGGTGATCGACTGCAA
>DASUJJ010000357.1:0-2687 GCA_036279335.1 Dyella sp. | reverse complement strand
GGAAGGAGAGTCATGTGGCAGCAACCTGGATTCTGGTGGCCGACGCGGCCCGGGCGCGTGTGTCCGAAGCCGCCGAACGCACCGCGCCCTGGCAAGAGGTGGCCTGCTTTGCCAATTCGGATGGCCGCGCGCCCGGTCGCGATGCCACTACCGAGCGGGCCCAGCACGTGAACGACAGCATGGGCAGGGCGCGGCATGCCATCGAGCCGCATACCAGCCTGCGCGACAAGAGCAGCGCGCGCTTTGCACAGATGCTCGGCGAGGAGCTCGAACGCGGACTGGAGGACGGATGCTACGACCGCCTGGTGCTGGTCGCGCCGCCCCGCTTCATGGGTGCCCTGCACGCTGCGCTCGACAAACGACTTGCCGACCGCGTGAGCAGCGAAGTGGGGCACGACTTCACGGCGCTGCCCGGCGAGGAAATCCGCCGCCGGCTGCCGCCGCTGCTGCTGACCTGATGGTCCACGGCTTGGGCGACACAGCCATCGGAGCATCTCGCCGCCTCGCGTGTGCACAGCTCCCTGGATCGCGCCCCGGCTATTCCCACGCTGGCGCAAACGGCGGCCAGACGTGCCACCCGACCCATGGCCGATGGGCCGGCGCACCGCCGCAAGCGGTGCGCGGATAAGCCCGCATCAACTGACCGTGATGCGACGGCTGCTGCCGTTGCCGGTCTTGGGCAAGGTGAGCGTGAGCACGCCTCCTTCGTAGTGCGCATCGGCCTTGGTGTTGTCGATCTCTGCCGGCAGGCTGAAGGCGCGATACACCTTGCCGACGTAGCGCTCGCTGCACAGGGCGTGCTCGGAGTCGGTGTGCTCGCTGCTGCGTTTCACCTCGGCGCTGATGGCCACCTGGTTGCCTTCCACCGAAATCTCGATGTCGTTCTTGTCGACACCGGGAAGATCGGCCTGCACGCGATAGGCGGTATCGTTCTCGGTAACGTCCAGGCGCATGTCCGGCGCCATCTCCATTTCGCGCCACAGCGGCCGGCTGGCCAGGCTGCGGAACATGTCGTCGAAGCTGCTGATCGGGAAGTTGCTGATCGGGTCCAGGCGCGAGGTGGCCTTGAACGGATTCCAGCGGGCAAGCGTGGTCATGGGGGTGGTCCTCCGGGGATGAGGGTCACGCGGCGCCATTGCCGCGCCCTGTCGAGTCTGTTCGACTGACCGCGGCTGCACGTTGATGCAGGTCAACGCCACCAGAACGCGGTGTCGCACAGGCAGGCCATGACTGCCGCTTTACCGCCGCGGGTGTAATGTGCAGGGCTTGTCTGCGCAGGTTCCGGCCGTCCGGTCCCGGCTGTGTTTCCTGCGCATTGCCACTCGTCCGCCATCCGTCTCCGGAGAGCCTCCATGACCGAGCGCAAGCCCGATCCCACCTCCGCTTTTGATCAGTCGCAACCCGGCGATGTCACGCTGAGCCGGCGCAGTTTCCTGCAGATGGTCGGCATGACCGGCGCGGCCACCACGCTGGGCCTCGGCGGCCACGCGCTGGCGGCTACCGCCATGGCGCACATGCCGCCGCAGGCGCTCGATGCCGCTGCCGGTGACGAGAGCCAGGTCACCGTGAAGCTCACCGTCAACGGCCAGCCGCAGACGCTCACCGTCGACTCACGCACCACCCTGCTCGACGCGCTGCGCGAGCACCTGCACTTCACCGGCACCAAGAAGGGCTGCGATCACGGACAGTGCGGCGCGTGCACCGTGCATGTCAACGGCCGCCGGGTGAACTCGTGCCTGAGCCTGCTGGCGATGCACGAGGGCGAAGAGGTCACCACGATCGAAGGCCTCGGCCAGCCCGGCCATCTGCATCCGATGCAGCAGGCCTTCGTCGAGCACGACGGCTACCAGTGCGGCTACTGCACGTCCGGCCAGATCATGTCGGCCACCGCGTTGCTGAAGGAACCGTGGGGCCCGGACGATGCCGACGTGCGCGAGGCCATGGCCGGCAACATCTGCCGCTGCGGTGCGTATCCCAACATCGTTGCCGCCATCCAGCAAGTCCGCAAAGGCTGAGGAAGACACCATGCAGGCTTTCACCTTTCTCCGCGCCACCGACGCGCGCCAGGCGATCGACGCCGGCGCCCGCTCACCCACCGCCCAGCAGGGCGCCAGCGTGCGCTTCGTCGCCGGCGGCACCACCCTGCTCGACCTGATGAAGCTCAACGTCGAAACGCCCGCGCAGGTAGTGGACATCAACCGCCTGCCGCTGGCCGCCATCGAGCGCCTGCCCGACGGCGGGCTGAAGATCGGCGCGCTGGTGCGCAATGCCGATCTGGCCAACCACGCCGACGTGAAGCGCGATTACGCGGTGCTGTCCGAGGCCCTGCTCGCCGGCGCCTCGGCGCAGCTGCGCAACATGGCAACCACTAGCGGCAACCTGCTGCAGCGCACGCGCTGCATGTATTTCCGCGACGAGCACATGCCGTGCAACAAGCGCGAGCCGGGCAGCGGCTGTCCGGCCATCGACGGCGCCAACCGCAACCTCGCCATCCTGGGCACCAGCGAGCACTGCATCGCCACCAATCCCAGCGACATGAACGTGGCGCTGACCGCGCTGGAGGCACGCATCGTGATCCAGGGCGCCGGCGGCGAACGCACCGTACCGATCGCCGACTTCTACCTGCTGCCCGGCGACACGCCGCAGCACGAGACGGTGCTGCAGCCGGGCGATCTGATCACCCACGT
>DASUJJ010000356.1:0-4966 GCA_036279335.1 Dyella sp. | reverse complement strand
CAGGCCTTCTTCGGAGCGATGTACCACGTTGAGTCGCGGATCGTCTGGCTCGATATTCCTGTTCAGAAACGGCTCGTCACTGAGGCGATTCAGGTAGTCGATCACCATATTGCCTGCCCGCAGCGATAAGCCGTCACGGTGATAACTCCCGCCTACATCCGAATGTGCGCCGGGGACATAGACCCCGGCGAACCTGCCGTCGGCACTGATACCTGGATCGATGATGTGGTCGGATTTGAACGGCTTGCGCTTCTCGTCGATCGAGATCAGCTGAAACCCCGAAATCACGGATGGCGGCAACCGACGGTCGTCGTTACGGACCTCATTCCCGGTACCCACTGGATCGAACAGCGCGACTGCTTGTGCGACCTGTCCTGGCGCCACGAGGGGTGGTTTGGAGTATTCGGCGTGCTTCACGAGTCCGTCAGAGGTGTACGTGTAAGTCGCCCCGCGCGGGTCCTGGATCCCACGCTCGTGGACAAGTCGCGCAAAGATCGCGGCCTCGTCGCCGCCGCGGCTGAACCCGATATCGGCGAGGGAGATCTGAGCCTGCGGATCAGCCTTCTTCCATGCGTACGCCTGCTCGATAAATTGCTTGTACATCGTCTCAGCACGCTCCTCCGCGGTATAGCCATCCATACCGTCCAGAGTCCGTTTGATCCAATTGGGCTGAGTCCCGGCCCCCGCGATGTACCCGGCAGCAATGCGCCGGTCGCCGGTGTCGTTCGCCACCTCGATTTGATGGGCAATCATCGCCACGTTGGTCTGATGTTGCGGATCATTGATCGCATCGTTGCCGGTGCCATCAAAAGCCGCCACGAAAAGATGCTCGTGGGGATTGTCCGCATGGTTGAGCACCGGTACCTGGAAGGACGCCAGAAACTCACGATCCTGCGTGTAAATACCTCGGCGATCCTTGTTCTCGGGATAGTGCGGCACGCC
Source organism: Dyella sp. (assembly GCA_036279335.1). Classification (GTDB taxonomy): domain Bacteria; phylum Pseudomonadota; class Gammaproteobacteria; order Xanthomonadales; family Rhodanobacteraceae; genus Dyella_A. Next base: position 4,024 of record DASUJJ010000356.1, on the reverse strand, counting down.
ATCCGAGAGGATGCCATCCGACTCCAGATCGTGGTTCTCGGCCATTCCATAGCCCTCCAATCAGTAAGTGTGCGTCCAAGCGAGGATCACATCATCACGAGCGTCGCTGTATTCGTTGTCCGGCACTTGTCGATGCTGGGTAGGGATGAGGGCTCTCATGTAGACACTAATCGTGCGGTCATTGACCTCGAGATAAATACTGGGGTCGAGGAAGAGTCCCTGGGGGTACATCTTCGGAACGAACTCGTCGTCGGGAACCTTGGTAAGTACGCGCTCGTCCCTGAAGATCTGGGCGAGGTCGATAGCGGCCGTATGGCTGGTTCCGTCCAGCGAAGTCCAACTCACTTTTGCCGGTCCTGGAAAGTTGCGCACCCCGAGATAGAACGCGTAGTTCCAGTGATCTCGATAGTCCGCAGATGGCGGTCGGCTGGTTGGCGTGTCGGTCGCAAATGGCGTGAATTCGTGGTTGTCGTACAACACGCTGCATTTGATCGTGTTGTATGCCACGGCCTCGAAGCTGTGGATCTTGAAGCGCAACGGCAGCAGATTGCCGTTGACCGTGTGCTGTGCGACGGGCGTGCTGGACATGGCGTGGGTGCAACCGGTGAGGGGGAGCAGGGAGAAACACAGGGCAAGCGCGCGGTGCAGGCTGGGCGAAGGCCGCTGCTTGTTCATGCCGAGTGCCAGCGGCAGGTCGGCGAGGGAGATGTTCGCGCCCTCGATCTCCCGTCTTGCTGCGGTCGCGGAAGTTTGCGGTGGCGGGAGGGGATCAGTGGGCACCGGTTGGCTCCTTGCATGGCGTGCTCCTTGGCGTTGGGCCAGTTCACTGGCTCCGCGGGAGCCCGATGCTAGACAGGCCAAGTGGCCAAGCACAATCCGAAAATGTCCCGACACGCTGTCAGTCCGTGCATTTCTGTGACGGGATCGGCGGTGCGCGCATGCACTCTACAAATGAAGTAAAATTACACAACGCTTCATCTATGGAGTGAAACATGCAGCCCCAGTCGCGCACCGAAACGATGCCCGCCACCGACCTCGGCGGCCCGGCCTTGCGCAGCTTTTTCCGGCTGGCCGAGGCGTGGCAGCTGCGGGTGGCGGAGCAGCGTCGGCTGCTGGGCGATCCGCCGGAATCCACGTTCTACAAGTGGAAGCGCGAGCAGGACGGGGCGCCCGGTCGCGACGTGATCGAGCGCATCAGTTACCTGCTGGGCATCTTCAAGGCGCTGCAGATCCTGTTCCCCGATCCTGCGCAGGCGGATGCGTGGTTGCGCAAGCCGAACCAGGCGGCGCTGTTTGGTGGGCACTCGGCGCTGGAGCGGATGCTGTCGGGCAACGTGGCGGACCTCTTCGTGGTGCGCCAGTACCTCGACGCACAGCGCGGCTGAGCGGCCGCGTGGCGCCGATCGCGTTCAACGAGACGCCTTGTATGGACACTGCGCTGGCCGATCCGCCGTCATGGCATCGAAGCGCGCGCGAGGGAGCGCGCCCATCCCGCGGCCGCGCCGCCCATCGCTGACAGCTGACGCCACCGTGTCCATCGATCCGCCCCCGATCAAGCGCATCCGCTGGAGCCATGCCTACCGCATCGTGCCCAGCCGCTTTCCGCCCGTGGGGCTGTTCGACCGCATTGCCGATCCGGCGGATCTGGAGGCGGTGTTCGCGATCGAGGCGCTGACCAATCCGCGCCTGCGCGAAGAAGCCGACGCGCTGAAGCTGGTGCCCAAGGCGCGCCGCATCAGCGGTCCCGGCAGCACCCCGGTGATGGCCGCGTTCACCCATCTCAATCCGGAAGGCAGCCGCTTCTCCGACGGCAGCTGGGGCGTGTTCTACGCGGCGCACAGCGTGACCACCGCGGTGGAGGAAACCGTGTACCACCGCGAGCGCTTCCTCGCCGCCACCGCCGAGCCGCCGTGCGAGATTCCCATGCGCTGCTACCGCACCAGCATCAGCGGTCGGCTGCACGACGTGCGCGGCGGCTGGCCCGCGGCGCACGATCCGCACAGCTACGCGGGCAGCGTGCCGCTGGCGCGACAGCTGCGCGCGGCCGACTCCAACGGCATCGTCTACGACAGCGTGCGCCACGCCGGTGGTGAGTGCGCGGCGGTGTTCTACCCCGATCTGCTGGCGCCGTGCGTGCAGGCCGAACACCTGATCTACCGCTGGGACGGCACGCGCATCGCGATGGTATTGCGAGTGTCGGAGCTGCCGCGTCCGGGCCAGGAGGCAAGGCTTCCGAGTGCGGAGACGAGAACGCGCTGAATCGCTGGATGCTGCTGACGATGCTCTGGCTGCTGCCCGTGCTGGGCGTGGCACGTCATCACCATGTCGATAACGCGCGGCGATGCGTGCATAGATGGACGTGAAGTCCGGCGTGGCCGCTTCAAAACAGCTGGGTGAAGCTGTCGATCACGAAACAGATCTGCTGGCAGGTGTCGATGCGGTAGCGCGTCCTCATCACGCGCTCCAGGCTGTGTAGGAGCTCACCCTGTGAGCGACAGTCCGTGCGGGCGCCGCTGGAAAAGGCAGGCCGAAAAGGCAGGTCGCTCACAGGGTGAGCTCCTACACCGGGCTGTGTCAGGTATCGGCGTTGGTCGCCCAGCCTTCGCGGGTGCCGTAGTGGAATACGCGGTCGCTGGCTTCCAGCACATCGCCGGCCGCGTGCGGCGCGCGCGCGGCAATGCGTGCGTAGATCGGGGTGAAGTCCGGCGTGGTGGCCTCGAACAGCTGGGTGAAGCTGTCGATCACGAAGTAGGTCTGCTGATAGGTGTCGATGCGGTAGCGCGTGCTCATCACGCGCTCCAGATCGAAGCCGATGCGGTTGGGCGCTTCCGAATCCAGCGAGTAGATCGACTCACCCTTGGAGCTGACGATGCCGGCGCCGTAGATGCGCAGGCCGTCGGGCGTGTCGATCAGGCCGAACTCCACCGTGTACCAGTACAGCCGCGTGAGGTTCATCAGCGCCTCGGGGCCGATCGCGAACGCCTTCATGCCGCCGCGGCCGTAGGCCTGCATGTAGTCGGCAAAGACCGGATTGAGCAGCAGCGGCACGTGGCCGAACAGGTCGTGGAACAGGTCCGGCTCGCTGAGGTAGTCGAGCTGGTCGGGCTTGCGGATCCACCAGCTCACCGGGAAGCGCCGGTTGGCCAGGTGGTCGAAGAACACCTCGTCCGGCAGCAGGCCTTCCACGGCCACGATCTGCCAGCCGGTGGCGGAGCCCAGCACTTCGTTGAGCTCGGAAAACTTCGGAATGCCGTTGCCGCCCATGCCGAAGCGCGCCAGGCCGTCGAGGAACTCCTGGCAGGCGCGGCCGGGCAGCAGTTCGCACTGGCGCGCATACAGCGTGTTCCACACCTCGTGGTCGGTGGCGCTGTAGCTGTCCCACGGCTGCTCGACCACGCCGGTGGCGTACACCGGCACGTAGCCGCGGTCGGTCTGCTGGTGCTCGACTTTGCGGGGCGTGGCGTGGTCCATGGCGTGCTCTCCGAAAGTTGCGAACGTGATACACGAGCATACGGCCAAGCGGCCGCACGAAGCTTGTTTTGTTGCTGAATGCGGGGCTTTCTGTGCAATATTCAGCCGACTGATGCCAGAAATATCGAAGAATCGTGCATGACATCCCTTGACCGCACCGACCTGCGCCTGCTCGCCGAGCTGCAGGCACACGGGCGCATCACCAACGCCGAGCTGGCCGAGCGGGTCAGCCTGTCGCCGTCGGCCTGCCTGCGCCGGGTGCAGCGACTGGAGGCCGAGGGGGTGATCAGCTCACCGAACAGAATACGCCGCCTCATCCGCAGGAAGATTGCTTTTATTGTGAACCCGGCGCGAGCCCACGCAGTATTATTGCGCCTCAACGGCGGATCGCGGAGACACATGCCATGCCCAGGCTCGATCGCACCGATTTGCGGCTGCTCGCCGTGCTCCAGGGCGAAGGGCGCATCACCAACGCCGAGCTGGCCGAGCGGGTCAGCCTGTCGCCTTCGGCCTGCCTGCGCCGGTTGCAGCGGCTCGAATCGGACGGCGTGAT
>DASUJJ010000355.1:0-5542 GCA_036279335.1 Dyella sp. | reverse complement strand
CGCGGCGCGGTGAACGCAAGCGCCTCGCCGGTCGCCGGATGCACGAAGGCCAGCCGTTCGGCATGCAGTGCCTGACGACGGAAGGCGCGCAGCACGGCGATCAGTGCATCGCTGGCGCCCTTGGGCAGGCGCAGGCCGCCGCCGTACAGCGGATCGCCCACCAGCGCGTGGTGGATGTGCGCCAGATGCACGCGGATCTGGTGGGTGCGACCGGTTTCCAGATTGCACTGGATCAGCGCATGCGCGCGGAAGCGCTCGCGCACGCGGTAGTGGGTGACCGCGCGCTTGCCGTCTTCCTCGTCGCGCACGGCCTGGCGCAGGCGGTCGCCCAGGTGGCGGCCGATCGGCGCATCCACGGTGCCGCCGGCGACCAGCGTGCCCAGCACCACCGCCTCGTACTGCCGCTCCACGTCGTGGCGCGAGAGCATGTCCACCAGCGCGGTATGCGTGGCCAGGTTCTTCGCCACCACCATCAGCCCGGAGGTGTCCTTGTCCAGCCGGTGCACGATGCCCCCACGCGGCAGCTCCGCCAACAGCGGATCGTGGTGCAGCAGGGCGTTGAGCACGGTGCCGTCCGGGTTGCCGGCACCAGGATGCACCACCAGCCCGGCCGGCTTGTCGAGCACCAGCAGGTGTTCATCCTCGTAGACGATATCCAGCGCGATCGGCTCGGCGCTGCTGCGTACTTCGGTGACCAGTTCGGCTTCCAGCCGCACCAGTTCGCCGCCGCGCAGCAGCTGGCGCGGCGGCGCCTGCGCGCCGTCCAGGGTAAGGGCGCCGGCCTTGATCCAGCCGGCCAGCCGCGAGCGTGAATAATCCGGGAACATCTCGGCCACGGTCTGGTCGAAGCGCCGACCCGCGGCAGCCAGCGGCACCAAGGCCTCGTGGCGAATGGTGGTCATGCCGCGCCCCGCGGGGCCCGGCCGGTTTCGGCTATCATGCCTTTTCGATCAAACATCTGAATTCCTTGCCCATGCGTATTTCCAAATTGCTCCTCGTGCTTGGCCTGGCCCTCACGATGAGCGCGTGCTCGATGTTCAAAGGCAAGCGCGAGAGCATCGACACCATGCCGCTGCCCCAGCTTTACGCCAAGGCGCACGGCGATCTGGTCAACGGCGACTACGCCGCCGCCGAGAAAGCTTATCAGCGACTCATTGCGCGCTTCCCCTCGGGTGACTACAACGAGCAGGCGCAGCTCGAGCTGGCGTACGCGCAGTACAAGAACAACGAGCCCGACGACGCGTACTCCACGATCAACCGCTTCATCAAGACGTACCCGACCAATCGCCACGTCGACTACGCCTACTACCTGCGAGGCCTGATCAACTTCGGCCGCACCTCGGGCATCATCGAGCGCTACGTTTCGCGCACCAGTGCGGAGAGCCGCCGTGACCAGGGCTACAACCTGAAGTCGTTCGACGACTTCACCGAGCTGACCCGGCGCTTTCCCGACAGCGCCTACGCGGCCGATGCCCGCCAGCGCATGATCTACCTGCGCAACGTGCTGGCGCAGTACGAGATCAACGTGGCCGAGTTCTATCTGCGCCACAAGGCCTACGTGGCCTCCGCCGACCGCGCCCAGTACGTGGTCGAGCATTACCAGCAGTCGCCGCAGACCGCCGATGCACTGGCCATCCTCGCCCGCAGCTACGCCTCGCTCAAGCGCAACGAGCTGGCGGACCAGGTGCGCAAGGTGCTGGCGCTGAACTACCCGGATCACCCGTACCTCACCGACCCGAAGTGGCCGCACTCGCCCTCCACGCTGCGCAAGCTGGTGCCGTTTTCGGGGCATCATTGATTGAGCTGCGGGGAATCGGGAATGGTTGATCGGGAATAGGCTGGGCCTCGGCTTTTGGGCGGTGGCCGGTTCCCGCGAGCGGGATGCCGATTTCCATTCCCTGTTCACCATTCTCCATTCCCGAGCAAAACAAAAGGCCGCGCAATGCGCGGCCTTTTGTTTTGCGTGGTGCCCCACGGCACCACTACCGACACTTACTTCATCAGCCTGGCGAGCGTCTTGCCCAGGTCGGCCGGCGACTTCACCGTGGTGACCCCCGCCTTCTCCAGCGCGGCGAACTTGGCTTCCGCCGTGCCCTTGCCGCCGGAGATGATCGCGCCCGCGTGGCCCATGCGCTTGCCCGGAGGGGCCGACGCGCCGGCGATGAACGACACCACCGGCTTGGTGACGTACTCGCTGATGAATTCAGCCGCGTCTTCCTCGGCGCTGCCGCCGATCTCGCCGACCATGATGATGCCCTCGGTCTGCGGGTCGTCCTGGAACAGCTTCAGGCAGTCGATGAAGTTCAGGCCGTTGATCGGGTCGCCGCCGATGCCGATGCAGGTGGACTGGCCCAGGCCCTCGTTGGTGGTCTGGAACACCGCTTCATAGGTGAGCGTGCCCGAGCGCGACACGATGCCGACCTTGCCCGGCTGGTGGATGTGGCCCGGCATGATGCCGATCTTGCATTCGCCCGGGGTGATGATGCCGGGGCAGTTCGGCCCGATCAGCACGGTCTCGGGATGCTGTGCCAGCACGTTCTTCACGCGCAGCATGTCCAGCACCGGAATGCCCTCGGTGATCGCCACGATCACGCGGATGCCCGCGTCGATCGCCTCGAGGATCGAGTCGGCCGCAAACGGCGGCGGCACGAAGATCACCGACGCGTCGGCGCCGGTCTCGGCCACGGCTTCGTCCACCGAGTTGAAGACCGGCAGCCCGATGTGCTCGCTGCCGCCCTTGCCCGGGGTCACGCCGCCGACCACCTTGGTGCCGTAGTCCAGCGCCTGCTGGGCGTGGAAGGTGCCCTGCTGGCCGGTGAAGCCCTGCACCAGCACCTTGGTATTTTTATTGACGAGTACGCTCATGAGTTATGTCCTGTGCTCGTGTAGGAGCGCACCCTGTGCGCGAATGCTTTGCGCCATGTGGCAAGAGCATCGCGCACGGGGTGCGCCCCTACAGGGTTAGTGGGCCGCAGCCACGGCCTTCTGCGCCGCGTCGTTGAGATCGTCGGCCGGCGTGATCGCCAGGCCGGAGTTGGCCAGCAGTTCGCGGCCCTTCTCCACGTTGGTGCCCTGCAGGCGCACCACCACGGGGATGGTCAGGCCCACTTCCTTCACCGCGGCGATGATGCCCTCGGCGATCAGGTCGCAGCGCACGATGCCGCCGAAGATGTTGACCAGGATGCACTTCACCTTGTCCGAGGACAGGATCAGCTTGAACGCCTCGGTGACGCGCTCCTTGGTGGCGCCGCCGCCCACGTCGAGGAAGTTGGCCGGCTCGCCGCCCGCCAGCTTGATCACGTCCATGGTGGCCATGGCCAGGCCTGCGCCGTTGACCATGCAGCCGATGCTGCCGTCCATCGTCACGTAGTTGAGGTTGTGCTGCACGGCGGCGGCCTCGGCCGCGTCTTCCTGGGTCAGGTCGCGCATGGCGGCCAGGTCCGGGTGGCGGAACTCGGCGTTGTCGTCGGAGTTGACCTTGCCGTCGAGCGCGGCCAGGTTGCCGTCGGCGAGGATGGCCAGCGGATTGAGCTCGACCAGCGAGAGGTCCTTCTCGTTGAACAGCTTGTACAGGCCCAGCATGATCTTGGTCAGCTGGCCGACCTGCTTGGCGTTGAGGTCCATCGCGAAGCCGAGCTGGCGGCACTGGTACGGCTGCAGGCCCTCGACGAAATCCACCACGATGGTGTGGATGTCTTCCGGGGTTTCCTTCGCCACCTGCTCGATGTCCACGCCGCCGTGCTTGGAGGCGATGAACGAGACCGACTTGGAGTCGCGATCGGTGAGGACCGACAGGTACAGCTCCTTGGCGATGTCGGTGGCATCGGTGACCAGCACCAGGTTCACCGGCAGCGCGCGGCCGGCCGACTGGTAGGTTTCCATGTTCGTGCCCAGCATGCCCTTGGCGGCCGCGCGGACGTCGTCGAGGCTGCGGCAGAACTTCACGCCGCCGGCCTTGCCGCGGCCGCCTGCGTGGATCTGCGCCTTGACCATCCACTGGGATCCGCCCAGATGCTTGGCGGCATCGACGGCGGCGTCGGGGGAATTGGCAACCTTGCCCGGCGGAACGGCGATGCCGTACTGCGCGAACAGCTCTTTGGCCTGGTACTCGTGGAAATTCATTCGATACCTCGAGTGAATGGGGGACATGTCGAACCTTCGCACCCGTGACCGGGGCGAGCATTCGGGAGAGTCGGACGGCGGTTGAGGAACGCTGCCGGCGTGCAAAGCGCTGCCAAGGTGATTCGGCCGGGCGCCGCAGAGGCGCGGGGCACGGTCACCGCAAAACGGCGCAGTACGGCCGCGCATTTTCGCAGCAGCGGGCCCGGATGGAAAGGGCGGACCGTCCCGGGGGCCTTCCGGACCACGCTGCGCAAGGCGCGACGGCGCGTCTATACTCGGCTAGATCAGTCCTGATTCCTGCCGCGGAGTGCACATCGACGTGTCCAGCCCCGCCATGCCCCCCGCCTCGGGCGTTCGTCGAGCCACCACGGCCATCCGCCACGAACTGTTTTTCCTGAATTACTTCCGGCTGGCGCAGGCGGCGGTCTATGTCGCGCTGGCCTACAGCCCGCTGGGCATGCAGTGGCTCAAGCTGACCCACCCCGAATTCGCGCAGACCGTGGTGGTGGCCTACCTGCTGGCCGCCTTGGTCATCCTGCTGCTGACGCGCCGGCTCACCGTGATCGCGCCGGCCACGGTATCGATCACGCTGATCGTGGATATCGGCGTGGCGGTGATGGCGGTGATCGCCATGCACGATGCGCGCATCGGCATCGCCATGATGCTGGCGGTGAACCTGAGCGCGGGCGCGCTGGTGCTGCCGCTGCGGCTGTCGCTGTTCTTCGCTTCGCTGGCCACGCTGGGCATGCTCGGGCACACCGTCATCGAAACCCCCGCCAACAGCGCCATCGACAGCCACGAGCTGGTCGAGGCGGCGCTGTTCGGCCTGGCTTATTTCGCCAGCACCACGCTGTGCAACGTGCTGGGTCGCCAGCTGCGCGCCACCGAGGCGCTGGCCGAGCAGCGCAGCATCGACCTGGCCAACCTGGCCCAGGTCAACGAGCTGATCATCCGCCGCATGAAGACCGGCGTGCTGCTGGTGGACGACGCCAACCACATCCACCAGCTCAACGAGTCGGCGTGGATGCTGCTGGGCAATCCGCCGGCCGACCAGCGCGACCTGGGCAAGCTGGCGCCGGAGCTGTCGCGCCGGCTGTATCACTGGATGACCTCGGGCAAGCTCGATGAAACGGCCACCCAGCTGGCCGACGGCGTGCCCGAGGTGGTGCCGCGCTTCACCCGGCTGGCGCCCAACGACGACTCGCACGTGCTGATCTTTCTCGACGATACCTCGCTGGTGTCGCGCCGCGCCGAGGAGCTCACGCTCAGCTCGCTGGGCCGGCTGTCGGCGTCGATCGCGCACGAGATCCGCAACCCGCTGGCGGCGATCCGCTACTCGGCGCAGTTGCTGGCCGAATCGCGCAACATGCCGCCGGCCGACCAGCGCATGGTGGAGATCATCAACAACCACTGCGTGCGG
>DASUJJ010000354.1:0-3474 GCA_036279335.1 Dyella sp. | reverse complement strand
GATCGGCGACTTCTCGCTGCAGCTCGATGGCGACGTTCGCCAGGGCATGCTGCGACTGGAACGCGCGCAGCAGGGCATCGGCCAGGCGGACGCCTCGCTGCAGCAAGGTGCCACCGCGCTGCAGCTGGCGCGCGAGCGCATCGGCACGCTGCGGCAGAATCACGATGCCCAGCACGTGCGCGCCACCGGCACCCAGGCCACGCTGGGCGCCTTGCAGCGCCGCGGCACCGAGGCGCGCCGACAGGCCGAAGTGCTGGCCCGCTCCGCCCTGCTCTCGCAGCGGCTCGGGCTGGAATGGCTGGAAAGCCTCAGCGGCAAGGATCCGGCCAGCCTCAGCCTGACCGTGCGCGAATCGGCCCAGGGCATGCGCCAGGCGATGGAACTGGCGCTGGCCGAACCGGCTGCGCTGGACCGTCGCTGGTTCGATACCAGCGCGCTGCAGCGCGCGCTGCAGCGTCTGCTTGCGCAGTACGCAGGTCACCCGTCGGCACCGGCGATGCAGGACACCTGCGCGCGGCTCAGCGAGCGCGGCAACGCGTTCGTCGGCCTGCTGTGCGAAGGCAAGCAGGGCGAAGCCGGCACGCTGGCCGGCGAACTCGAGGCCGAGCGCGAAGCGCTGGTGAGCCAGCTCGCGCAGCTGCTGGCGGCCGAGAGCTGATGCCGCGCGTTGCCGCCCTGCTGCGCTGCCTGCTGCCCGCGGTGCTCGTCGCCGTCGTGGCCGCGCCCGCGCGCGCCGGCGACGAGCCGATCAGCGCATTTGCGCAGCAGTGGCTGGTGACCCAGTACAGCCAGCCCGGCAACCGCGTCGAGGCCAGCGCCACGCCGGTGGACGCGCGCCTCCGGCTGGACGACTGCCGCGGCGCGATGGCCGCCAGCCTGCCGCCCAACCTGACGCCGCGCCCGCGCATGAGCGTGCAGGTGCACTGCACGGCCAGCGCCGGCTGGACGGTGCACGTGCCGGTCCGTCTCAAGATCTTCCGCCAGGTGCTGGTCACCACGCGGCCGCTGCGGCGTGGGGACGGCATCACCGCCGCCGACGTCCACAGCGAGCCGCGTGACATCACCCGGCTGGGCTACGGCTATGTCGATGACCTGCAGCAGGTTTCCGGCCGCACGCTGGCCCGCCCGCTCGGCCCCGGCAGCGTGCTCACGCCCACTGCGCTGGGCGGACGCGAGATGGTGCGCGCGGGCGACCACGTGCAGGTACTGGCCCAGCTCGACGGCATCGAGGTGCGCGCCAGCGGCATCGCGCTGGGCAGCGGCGACAACGGCGCCCGGCTGCGGGTGCGCAACGAGGCTTCCGGCCGCGTGGTGGACGCCATGGTGAACGCACCCGGCGAGGTGCTGGCGCTACCCTGAACGAACCAAAAGTACGGATCGAGCCACCCTAAAGTTCCTGCCAGCGCCGCCGATGACGAAGGCACAGGGCCAATACCGACCAGAGAACGGACCCATGAACACGACGATTTCCAACAACGGCCTGCCCAAGCTTCCGCAGGCAAACAGCAACCAGGGCAACGCGCCCTCGCAGGCCTCCGCCGCGGCCACCGGCACCGAGCCGGGCGGTGCGGTGTCTGCCGACAAGGTCAACCTGACCGATTCGGCCCGTGCCCTGCAGGAAGCCGCGCGCGCCGGCGATTCCTCGCCGATCGACACCGCCAAGGTGGAGCGCGTGCGCCAGGCGCTGGCGGCAGGCACCTACCAGGTGAACCCGGAGCGCATTGCCGACCGCATGCTCTCGCTGGACAGCCAGATCGCCGGCAGCAAGCCGGTCTCGGGCGGCAACGCGTGAGCACCGCGCTGCAGGTCGAACTGGACGACGCACTGAGCGCCGTGCTGGACGACATGCAGCGCTCGCTGAGCGAATTGGCCGAGACCCTCGTCCGCGAACGCACTGCCCTGCTCGATGCCGACGTCACCGCGATCGACGCGGCCGGCACGCGCAAGCAGTCGCTGATGCAGACGCTGGAGCGGCTCGATGCCGAGCGCCAGCAGCTGGCCGCCGCCGCACCGCACGCTGCAGTAGTTCAGCAGCCGCGCTGGCAGGACCTGCTGGCCGACCTGCGCGACTGCCGCGATCAGAACCAGCGCAACGGCAGCATCGTGCAGCAGCGTCTGGGCAGCGTGCGCCGGGCGCTGGCGATCCTCACCGGCCAGGACGACGAGACCGGGGTGTACGGCCGCAGCGGCGCGCTGCATGCGCGCGCCCGCTCGCACACGCTGGCGGAAGTCTGACCTCAACACCGCCGGGCGCAGCGCGCGACCGGCCCCTGCGCGAAGAATCATCATGAACCAAGCCGCCGCCGCAACTTCCTCCTCCGCCGTCCCGCCGGCCATCAACACGGAGCAGCCGCTGCCGGTGGTGCGACTGCCGATGCTGGACGCCAAGCGCCAGCTGTTCGCGTACGAGATCCTGTTTCACCGCGAGGGCATCGACGAGGCCGCGCTGATGCAGCGCGTGCTGTCCACCATCCTCGACGGCGCGCTGACCCGGCTGGTGCGCGGCAACCGGACCTTCCTGCGCCTGTCGCGCGACCTGCTGCTGGAGCAGACCGACGTGCTGCTGCACCAGCCGCGCTTCGGCGTGCTGCTGCGTCCGGACGTGGCGCACGATGCCCCGCTGATGGAGCGCCTGCAGCAGATGGCGCAGCGCGGCTGCCTGCTCATGCTCGACGTCAACGAACCGCAAATCACCGGCTCGGCCGCGCTGGAAACGCTGCTGCAGATCGTCCAGTTCGTGCGGCTCGACGCCAGCGTGATGTCGCCCGCGGTGCTGCGCGAAACCAGCCAGCAGCTGCATGACCGCGGCATCTGGGTAGTGGCCGGCCAGGTCGACGACCACGCCACCTACCAGCGCTGCCTGGAGCTGCCGCTGCAGGCGATCCAGGGGCGCTACCTGCTGATTCCGGAAACCGTCGAAGTGCCGGTGCTCACCGCCAACCGGCTGAGCATGCTGCGCCTGATGCGCGAGCTGCAGGAGTCCAACCCGGGCCCGGTGGAGCTGGGCGACATCATCCGCGACGACGCCATCCTCAGCTACAAGCTGCTGAGCTGCGTCAATTCGGCCTACTTCTCGCTGCCCAAGCAGCTGAAATCGGTGCAGCAGGCGGCGATCTTCTTCGGCGTCACCCGCACCCGCAACTGGATCTACACCATGTCGCTCAGCGGCATGGACGATCGCCCGCCGGAGCTGCTGCGCGCGGCGCTGATCCGCGCCCACATGTGCGAAAAGCTCGCCGCCGGCGCCGGCATGCCGCGCGACCGCCAGGAAATGGCCTTCACCACCGGCCTGTTCTCGCTGCTGGACACCCTGATGTGCGCGCCGATGGAGTTCGTGCTCAGCCACCTGCCGCTGGTGCCGGAAATCGCCGAGGCGCTGGTGGGCGGTCGCGGTCCGTTCGGTCCGCTGCTGGAGCAGATCTACGCCTGGGAAGCGGGCGAGCTCACCGGCGTGAACGCCCAACCGCAGCGCAT
>DASUJJ010000353.1:0-7181 GCA_036279335.1 Dyella sp. | reverse complement strand
TTGGCCAGCGAGATCTCCGGCAGCACGGTGTACTCGGAGAACGTGCTGGTGCCCATGTAGTGCAGGATGGTCTTGCCGTTGATCGAGAAGCGCGAGGTGCCGTCCGGCATCAGGCCCTTGCCCTGGGTGACGCGGATCTTCTGGCACAGGTTGGTCTTGCCCGAACGGCAGTACTCGCACTCGCCGCCTTCGGGCGTGTACAGCGGAATCACATGGTCGCCCACCTTCACCGAGGTGACGCCCTCGCCGATCTCCTCGACGATGCCGCCGCCCTCGTGGCCGAGGATCACCGGGAAGGCACCTTCGGGGTCGTCGCCGGACAGGGTGTAGGCGTCGGTATGGCACACGCCGGAGGCCACGATGCGCACCAGCACTTCGCCCTTCTTGGGGCCGGCGACGTCCACCTGCTCGATGCTCAACGGCTTGCCTGCTTCCCAGGCGACGGCGGCTCTGGATTTCATGGATACAACTCCTTCAACGGGAAATGACAAATGGATGGCTGGCGTGTCGCGACACGTCAGCGCCAAAGGGTAGCAATCGCCCCGTTAATCCTGCGCCGAAGGCGGGCGTCCGGGCGGCACCAGCTCAAGCTGGCGAGCCTTGACGTACTCGTAGATCGCGCGGATGTCCTGCGGCTCGAAGAACCCGGCCCACGAGGGCATGCCTTTCGCCTGGCGGCCCACCATCGCGGTGCTGAGGAACTGCTCGTAGGTCATACCGTTGGCGAGTGACTTGCGCAGGTCCGGCGCATACTCGCCGCCGATCGCGTCGCCACCGTGGCAGCGGAAGCAGTACGAGTTGTACTGCTCGTAACCGTGGAAGACGCTCTTGCTGACTTCCTTCTGGTCCGGACCGGTGAACACGGCGAAATCCACCTGCACGGCCTTGCCGTCGGGGGTCTTGTAGGTGTGCATCTCGCCCGCGACGGGCGCCGCGGCCTTGTCATCCGCCTGCGCGGTGGTGGCAGCAGCGGCGGGGGCATTTGCCGCCGCGCCATGCAGCGAGAGAATCCACTGCACCATCTCGGTGATATCGGCATCGCTGAGCTCGGGGTGTGCGGTCATCGGCACCTCGCCCCAGTTGCCCGCACCGCCCATCTTTATCTTCTTCACCAGCATCGCAACGGTGTCGTCGCCCTGGCCGGCGTAGCGATCGGCCACGGCCTGGTAGGCCGGGCCGACCAGCTTGTGGTCCACCGCATGGCAGGAGAAACAGTTGCTGGCGCGTGCCTTGGTTTCACCGGCAGACATGGTGCTGTCGCCCGCATAGGCCGCCAGTGTCGGTACCGCCACCCCGGCAGCCATCAGGGCAAGCAGGGCCACGCGAGGCGCGAAGCGGTGGGGCGGTTTCAAAGGACGCATGCGCAGGCGCTCCAGCGGATGGGAAGGGTCAGGGGAAGAGTCACAGGCTGGCCATGCCGTCCATCGCGGCATCGGTGCCGGCCGGGGTGGCCACGCCGTGGCGCTGCAGGATCGCGTGCAGGTCGGCGGAATGCGCCTTGATCAGGGCGTCGAGCTTCTGCTTGAGCGCGGTATCGCCCTGGCGCACGGCCATCGACATCGGGAAGGTGTACATCTCCGGCGAACCGGTGGCGCGCGAGTTGGGCAGGGTCACCGTGGTGAGGTCGGGGTAGTCCTTGAGGAACGCGCCGATCGCCGGCTGCCAGGTGATCATCACGTCGATCTTGCCGCTCTCCAGGTCGTCGAGCACGCTGCGGGGCGAGCTGCCGCTCTCGCCACCCACGTCGTAGGGGATGGCCTTGGTGACCATGCCGCGCAGCTGCAGACCTGCCTCCACTGGCGTGTCGGATTCAAAGCCGACCTTGAGCTTGCGCAGGTCCGGCGAGTTGAGGTCGGCCAGGTCGTAGCCCTTGTCCTTCTTGAACACGAACACGTACGAAGAGACGTAGTACGGCGTGGTGGTGAGCTCCTCCTGGTTGCCGTAGGGCATGTTCATCACCACGTCGCACTGGCCCTTGTCGAGATGGCGCGACAGGTACTCGGCGAAGCCGCCGTGGCCGCGCGAATCGGCCCAGGTGTAGTCGACGGTGGCGCCGAGCTGGCTGGCGACGTATTGGGCCACTTCATTCTCGAAGCCCTGGCCGTCGCGGTTGGAATACGGCAGGTAGTCGGGGTCGGCGCACACTTTCAGCGTGTCCGCCGCGTGCGCGGGCGATGGCGCCGCCATTGCGCCCAGCGCCAGCAGCGCGGCGGCCAGGGCAGTAAGGGATGGGGTGTGGATCATGGGCTTTCTCCGTCGCGAAGCGTGAACACGAGGGCGCCATGCCTCCAGCGGGAGGCATGGCGCCGGTGCGGTGGATCAGTCCAGCGCAAACACCATCAAGGTGCCGCCGAGGTTGGTGTAGTCACCCAGCGTGGCGGTGGCGCCGACCGCGCCCAGGCCTTCGCTGGCCTTGGTGAGGTTGTTGGACAAGCCGATGGCCGCCCAGCCACCGACGCCGCTCAGGATGGCCACGTACTGCTTGCCGTCATGCGTGTAGGTGATCGGGTTGCCGATGATTCCGGACGGGCACTTGAACTGCCACAGCACCTTGCCGGTGTTGATGTCGACCGCGCGGAACCAGCCGGTGAGCGTGCCGTAGAAGGCGATGCCGCCCTTGGTGGTGAGCACGCCGGACCAGTCCTGGAAGCGGTCGTTGATGGCCCACTTGGTGTCGCCGCTGATCGGGTCGAAGGCGATGAAGCGCCCACCCACTTCGCCGTGGTCGGCCGGATACATGTTCACCAGCGCGCCGACGTACGGGAAGCCCGCCTTGTACTTCACGTTGAACGCCTGGTAGTCCATGCAGACGTGGTTGGTCGACACATAGAACAGGCCGGTGTTGGGATCATACGAGGCCGGCTGCTGGTCCTTCGAACCCTGCGAGGACGGGCAGATGCCCTTCACGTTGACCCCCTCCTTGGTCATCTTGTCCGGCGCGACTATCGGGCGGCCGGTCTCCATGTCGATGCCGGTGGCCCAGTTCACTGCCGGGTCGAACTTGTGCGCGGCAATCAGCTTGCCGTTGGCGCGGTTCCACACGTAGGCGAAGCCGTTGCGGTCGAAGTGGGTGAGCGTGGGGATGGTTTTTCCATCCACCTTGGAGTCGCTCAGAATGCTCTCGTTGACGCCGTCGTAATCCCAGCCGTCATGCGGGGTCATCTGGAACACCCATTTGGCCTCGCCGGTGTCCGGATCGCGGGCGATCACCGACATCGAGTATTTGTTGTCGCCGGGGCGCTGGTCGGGGTTCCAGGTGCCGGGGTTGCCGGTACCGTAGTAGAGCAGGTCGAGCTTGGGATCGTAGGTGTACCAGCCCCAGGTGGTGCCACCGCCCAGTTTCCACTGATCACCTTCCCACGACTTCAGGCTGGAATCCTTGCCCACCGGCTGCTGGGTGGCGCCGTCGATGGTCTTGCGCGGATCGAATTTGATCTGGTCGTCCGGGCCGGTGCTGTACGCACGCCACACCTGCTTGCCGGTATCGATGTCGTAGGCGGTGAGGTAGCCGTGCACGCCGTACTCGGCGCCGGAGACGCCGGTGATCACCTTGTCCTTCACCACCAGCGGAGCCATGGTCATCGTCTGGCCGAGCATCGGGTCGGCATTCTGCGCCTTCCACTTCACCGCGCCGGTCTTGGCATCGAGCGCGTACATCACGCCGTCGAGCGCGTTGGCGAAGATCATTCCCTTGCCGTAGGCCGGGCCGCGGTTGACCACGTCACAGCACGCTACCGAGGGGGCGAATTTGTTCTGGTCCGGTGTGAAGCTCCACACGATCTTGCCCGGGTCATCGAGTGACACGGCGTAGACGTGGTTGGGGTAGGAGCTTTCGAAATACATCATGTTGCCGATCACCAGCGGCTGACCCTCGTGGCCGCGCAGCGAGCCGGAGGACATCGTCCAGGCGACGTGCAGGTTCTTCACGTTGTCCGCGGTGATCTGGTCCAGCGGGCTGTAGCGCTGGCCCGTGTAGTCGCCCGAGGGCATGACCCATTGATTGGGGTCCTTGGCCATCTGCATGAGCTCATCGTTGGCCATCGCGCCGGTGACGGCCAGGCTCAGTCCCAGCCCGAGCGCGATCGACCATGGACGGGAACGTTTGGATGTATTTCGCATGGTGGATTCCCTTGTGTCTGCCGTGGAACGAAAGCGAGCCGCAACGAACGCCCGCCGTCGGAGTGCGTGACACACGTTTTGCAGGCACCGTGCCAGATCGAAGGCCCCGCGCGAATTCGCCGCACATTCATCCACTTGCCCGCTTTGTGGCGGCGCAGCAGGAACGCCGCGCGGCACACCGTGTGTGCTCATTCCGCCACAGTGCCTGCTGCACTTTTGGCTCACCCTCGGCGCGCCCATTCCACGGCCGGTGGCTTGATCACGCCGCGCACCGACCCATCTGGATAAGGTTGCCCGGGCGTCATGCCGGGCGTGCCTTCCCGCCATCCACGAACAGAAATGAGGTTTCCCATGCAGCGACGCACACTCGGCCACTCCACCCTCGCAGTCGCCCCGCTCGCCTTTGGCGGCAACGTGTTCGGCTGGAGCGTGGACGAGACGCGCTCGTTCGAACTGCTCGACGCCTTCGTCGACGCCGGCTTCAACCTGATCGACACCGCGGACATGTACTCCTCGTGGGCGCCGGGCAATCGCGGCGGCGAATCGGAGACGATCATCGGCAAGTGGCTCAAGAAGAGCGGCAAGCGCGAGCAGGTGGTGATCGCCACCAAGGTGGCCAAGTGGAACGAGCAACCCGGCCTGTCGCCGGTGAACATCCAGCAGGCGGTGGAAGGTTCGCTCAAGCGCCTGCAGGTGGAGTGCATCGACCTGTACCAGGCGCACGAGGACGACGCCAGCGTGCCGCTGGCCGAGACGCTGGGCGCGTTCGCGCGGCTGATCGAGCAGGGCAAGGTGCGTGCGATCGGCGCCTCCAACTACTCCGCCGATCGCCTGGGCGAGGCGCTGGCGGTGTCGCGCCAGCACGGCCTGCCGCGCTACGAGAGCCTGCAACCGGAGTACCACCTGGCCGACCGCGCCGGTTACGAAAAGGCGCTGGAGCCGCTGGTGCGCCGCGAAGAGATCGGCGTGATCAGCTACTTCTCGCTGGCCAGCGGATTCCTCAGCGGCAAGTACCGCAGCGAGGCGGACCTGGCCAAGAGCGCAACGCGCGGCGGCGCGGTGAAGAAGTATCTCAATCCGCGCGGCATGCAGATCCTCGCCGCGCTCGATGCCGTCGCGGCGGACCACGGCGCCACCCCCGCACAGATTGCGCTGGCGTGGCTGATGGCCCGCCCCGGCCTCACCGCGCCGATTGCCAGCGCCACCAGCGTGGCGCAGCTGCACGAACTGCTGGGCGCCGCGCAGCTCGTGCTGACGCCGGAGCAGGTGGCCGCGCTGGATCTCGCCAGCGCATGAGCGGACGGCTCAGCGCGCCGAACTGGCAGCGGGGGCCGGGGCAGAGCTGGCAGCGGCGTCATCCACCGCGGCCGGCACTTCATCCGGCGCGGTGACGGTGTAGCCGCGCGCGCGCAGCTGCCCCAGCGCGCTTTCCGGTCCGATCAGCGCCTCCAGCGGCAGCATCGCGAAGGTTTGCGTATGCTCGGTCAGCGCCTTGTCGGCAGCGGCGAGCCAGGTGTCGTGGATGCGCTCGGGCAGATCGTTCAAGCCGAGCTGGCGGGCAAAGCCGGCCTCGGTAATGGCGTCGATGCAGGCCTGGCGCGCCCCGTCCGGCGGCAGCGTGCGCAGCGCGTCGATGTCGCCGGTGGCCCAGGCGTTGGCGCGCGCGCGGATCAGCGGCAGCTCGGTCTCCAGCCCGGTGACCGCGCGATGGAAGCACTCCAGATCGTTCGGACCGCTGCGGGTGAACGCCTTGATCGCGCCGCGCAGATCGTCCACCTCCAGCCGATAGACGACCTTGGTCAGCGCGATGTTGTGGCGCTTGGCCAGCTCACGCACGGTGTCGGTGACACTGGCCTTGCTGTCCAGACCGGTTTTCTTCAGCGCCTGGCGATACAGCTCCAGCGCGGCGAACAGCGGACGCCAGCGCTCGATGCTGCGGTCGCGGCCAATGTATTTCGCCTTCATCGCCTGCCACTGCGCGTAGTCGCCGGCGCTGACCAGGTCCACCAGCTTTTCACCGTCCGGGTTCTTGCGCGCGCTGAACACCGACGGCAGCAGGAACAGTTTGCCGAAGAAGCCGACGTGGGTGTCGAGCTTCACCGTGGGCGCGCCCAGCACCACCTGCGAGGCGGCAATGACCTGCTCCACGTCGGCGGTCTGCCACTGCATCTTCTCCGGCAGCGGCGACAGCGTGGCGAGGATCCACAACACGTGATCGCCGCGCCGCACCTGCCACAGCCCCGGCCCGGGCTGCTCGCCGCTGACGGTGACGGTTTCGAGCTGGGTGATGCTGGCAGCGGGCGCAGGCACACGATCCTGCGCCATGCCCATGGCCGGAATGAGCATGGCCGGAACAAGCAGCCCCAAGAAGACAAACATTCTGAAACGCACGGCACGTCCCTGATCTGAAAAGCGAAAGGTCTTGATCAACGCAGCAGCAGTTGCCGCCCGTGGGAAGGCAACGCCAAGCATGGCTCATCGGCGTGACGCCGAAACCGGCGGCAATCGCCCGACCACATCATGGCCTACCCGCATGAAGGCGCGCATGCGGGTTGCGGACAACACACGCGTCTTGCCATATGAGATCGGCGGTGGGCAAGCTGGATCTGTCATGTCGACAGGGGACACAGGCGCATGGACGATTTCAGCCCCTCGGATCTCAAGACGATCCTGCATTCAAAGCGGGCGAACGTGTACTACCTGCAGCACTGCCGCGTTCTGGTCAACGGTGGGCGCGTCGAGTACGTCACTGATGAGGGCAAGCGTTCGCTGTACTGGAACATTCCCATCGCGAACACCACGACGGTGCTGCTCGGCACCGGCACATCCGTAACCCAGGCCGCTATGCGCGAACTGGCCAAGGCCGGGGTGCTCGTCGGATTCTGTGGGGGTGGCGGCACGCCACTGTTCAGCGCCAACGAGGTGGACATCGAAGTGGCGTGGTTTTCTCCACAGAGCGAATATCGACCCACCGAATATCTGCAGGCATGGGTGCGATTCTGGTTCGATGACGATCTGCGCCTGGCTGCGGCCAAGGCATTTCAACACGCCCGCGCCGCCCG
>DASUJJ010000352.1:0-2527 GCA_036279335.1 Dyella sp. | reverse complement strand
CAGAGCCTGCTGGTCACCGTGGGCGTGGCGACCGGCCTGTTGCCGGTATTCGCCGCGCTGCGCGCGCTGGAACCGGCGCAACGGCCAGTGAGCCTGCCGCGCCAGTTGCTGCCCGGTCTGGTGCTGCTGGTCGCCTCGCTGCCGCTGACCCTGTTCGCCTTCGCGCTGGTGCCGCGGCTGAGCTCGCCGCTGTGGGGCGCGCCGCAGAAGGAGGACGCGCGTACGGGCCTGAGCGACGAGATGTCGCCCGGCGCGATGACCGAGCTGCTGATCGACGACAGCCCGGCCATGCGCGTCGCCTTCGACGGCCGGCTGCCGCCGCGCGCCTCGCTGTATTTCCGCGCCTACGTGATGTGGGACTACGACGGCAGCAGCTGGCACGCCGTGGACACTGCCAACCGCCCGGCCGATCCGGTGGAACCGACCGACTCGGTCGGCTACACCGTCACCTTGCTGCCCACCGGCCAGCGCGTGCTGCCCGCGCTCGACGTGCCGCTGCAGACCGTCGACGGCGCCGAGTTGCGGCGCGAACGCACGCTGATCCGCGCTCAGCCGGTGAACGACGCCTTCACCTATCACCTCAGCTCCGCCCTGCACTACCGGCTGCAGCCCGCACTGGATCACGGGCGACGGGCGGCGCTGCAGCTGCCGCAGGGTTTCAATCCCCGCACGCTGGAACTGGGCCGCCAATGGCATGCGCGCTACGGCGACGACGCGGCTGCCATCGTGCGGACGGCGCTGGAGATGTTCCACAACGACGGCTTCAGTTACACCCTGGCGCCGGCGCCGCTCGGTCGCGACGCCATGGACGACTTCCTGTTCTCCACGCGCGAGGGCTACTGCGAGTACTACGCCTCGGCCTTCACCGTGCTGATGCGCGCGGCGGGCGTGCCGGCGCGCGTGGTCACCGGCTACCAGGGCGGTTTCTGGAACAAGCTCGGCAACTACCTGCTGGTGCGCCAGTCCGACGCGCACGCGTGGAGCGAAGTGTGGATGGCCGGGCGCGGCTGGGTGCGCGTCGATCCCACCGCGGCGGTGCGCCCCGAGCGGGTCAGCCTGGGCGCAGCGGCGGCAGCCGGCGGTGATCGCCCCTGGTATCAGGACGCCTGGCTGCAGGGCCTGCGCAACCGCTGGGACATCGTCAACCGCTGGTGGGACAAGGGCGTTATCGGTTTCGATGCGTTGCGCCAGCGCGGCCTGCTCACGCCGTTCGGCGTGCAGGAGACCGATACGCAGACGCTGACCTTGCTGCTGGTGCTAGGCAGCGTGCTGTTCGCCGCGATCGGCCTGGCCTGGGCCATGGCGCGGCGGGTGCGCGTCGATCCGGCACTGGCCGGCCTGCGGCGGCTGGAACGCCGACTCGGCAAGGCCGGGGTCGTGCGCCGGCGCGGCGAAGGGCCGCAACACTACCTGCGGCGTGCCGCGCGCGCCCTGCCCGGGCAACGCGACACGCTGCTGCAGCTGATGGAGCAGTACCTGCAGCTGCGTTACGGCGAAACCGAACCGGCCCGTGAATCGCTGCGGGCCTTTCAACGCGCAGTGCGGGATTTTCACGTGCCGCGCGTGGTCCAATGACGTCGACGCGATGGCACGGCCATCGTCCTCAGCTGGAGAAAACCATGTCCATCTACCGATCGATCACGCTGGCTTCGGCCGTCGCCCTGCTCGCCGCCTGCGCCACCGTGCCCAAGCCGCTGGAGGGCACCTTTACCGACATCTCCACTACCAGCGCCCAGCAGGGTGGTGCCGGCGGCACCCACGTGCGCTGGGGCGGCGAGATCATCAAGACCGAGCCGGGCCCGCAGGAGACCTGCTTCTACCTGCTCTCGCGCCCGCTCGATTCGCAGGCCCGCCCGGAAGCCGCCCGCGGTGAGGACGACAAGGCGCAGGGTCGCTTCGTAGCCTGCCGCGCCGGTTTCTACGACCCGGAGGTGTTCTCCCGCGGCCGCGAGGTGACCGTTACCGGCACGCTGCACGGCATCGTGTCGCAGAAGGTGGGCAACTTCGATTACGCCTACCCGCGCGTGGAAGCGGACGTGGTCTACCTGTGGCCGCGCCGGCCCACTGTGGTGCGCTATCCGCCAGGCTTCTACGATCCGTTCTGGGGCCCCAGCTGGGGCCCGTGGGGACCGGGCTACTGGGGCGGTCCCTACTGGCATCAGCCACGCATCATCGTGGTGCCGACGCCGCCCCCGCCGCCCAAGAAGTAAGTACTGCTCACAGCACAACGCCGGCCTCGCGCCGGCGTTTTCTTGTGGGCTGCCGGGACTCAGGTCAGCCGGGCGGCCAGCTCAGCTTGCGACCAGCCAGAAGGTGCACGTGCAGGTGATACACGGTCTGCCCGCCGTGGGTATTGCAGTTGATCACGGTGCGGTAGCCGTCCTCGGCGAAGCCTTCCCGCTTGGCGTAGTTCGCTGCCGCCAGCAGCACCTTGCCGAGCAGCGCCGCATCAGCAGGCGTGGCGTCGTTGAGTGTGGCGATCGGCTGTTTCGGAATGAACAGCACGTGCACCGGCGCCTGCGGATTG
>DASUJJ010000351.1:0-6694 GCA_036279335.1 Dyella sp. | reverse complement strand
GAATCGCTGTTCGGCAAGTCCACCCTGATCCACTGAGCACGATCGCCCACGCATGCAGACCCGAGTCCTCACCGGCATCACCACCACCGGCACGCCCCATCTGGGCAACTACGTCGGCGCGATCCGCCCGGCGATCGCCGCCAGCCGCCGCGCCGAGGTGGACGCGTTCTACTTCATGGCCGACTACCACGCGCTGATCAAGAGCGACGATCCGGCGCGCATCGAGCGCTCGCGGCTGGAGATCGCCGCGACGTGGCTGGCCGCGGGGCTGGACCCGCAGCGCGTCACCTTCTACCGGCAGTCGGACATCCCGGAGATCCCGGAGCTGACCTGGTTCCTCACCTGCGTCACCGCCAAGGGCCTGCTCAACCGCGCGCACGCCTACAAGGCGGCGGTGGACAAGAACGTGGCCGAGGGCGAGGACGCCGACGCGGGCATCACCGCGGGGCTCTACATGTACCCGGTGCTGATGGCCGCCGACATCCTCGCCTTCAACGCGCACCAGGTGCCGGTGGGGCGCGACCAGATCCAGCACATCGAGATGGCGCGCGACATCGCGCAGCGCTTCAACCACATCTACGGCCGCGACTTCTTCGTGCTGCCGGTGGCGCTGATCGAGGAGCAGGTAGCCACGCTGCCCGGCCTGGACGGTCGCAAGATGTCCAAGAGCTACGACAACACCATTCCGCTGTTCGCCGCGGGCGCCAAGGGCATGCGCGAGGCGATCCTGCGCATCGTCACCGACTCGCGCCTGCCCGGCGAGCCGAAGGATCCGGACAGCTCGGCGCTGTTCACCTTGTTCCGCGCGTTTGCCAATGAGGCCGAAACGCAGGCCTTCCGCACCGCGCTGGAGGAGGGCATCGGCTGGGGCGAGGCCAAGCAGGTGCTGTACGAGCGCATCGAGGCCGACGTGGCGCCCATGCGCGCACGCTATGACGAGCTGATGGCCCGGCCCGCGCAGATCGAGGCGATCCTGCAGGACGGCGCGGCCAAGGCGCGCGCCATCGCGCGCCCGCTGCTGGTCGAACTGCGCGATGCGATCGGTCTGCGTTCCGGCGCGGCCGTGGCGGTTGCCGCGCCCGCGACGGCCGCGGCGCCGAAGGCCGACAAGCCGCCGCGTTTCGCCAGCTTCCGCGACGGCGACGGCCGCTTCCGCTTCCGCCTGTTCTCCGGCGACGGCGAGGAGCTGCTGCTGTCGCAGCCGTTCGACGATCCCAAGACCGCCGGCGCGCTGCAGAAGCGCCTGCGCACGCTGGGCGGCGCCGGCGCGGTGGTGCGGACCCTGGCCGAGGGCACGATGCTGGAGCTGGACGGCATGGCGGTGGCCCGCCTGCAGATCGGTGAGGGTGCCGATGCGGCCGACCTCGCGCTGCCGCGCCTGCGCCACGCGCTCGACCAGCTCGCCGCTCAGGACTGAGCGCCTTTTCCCTGCCGTCCGCCGGTGCCCGTTGCCGGCGAATCCCGGAGTTCCTGCCATGCGTTTTCTCGCCCTCCTGCTGCTCGCACCCTGGCTGCTGATCCTTGGCTGGGCGTACTTCGCCTATCCCAAGAGCCTGCCGCGCACCGCGGGTCGGCGCAGCTTTGACGCGGCCGTGTTGCTGCTCGCGGTGGTGGCGACGGTGGCGGCTGCCGTGCTCGGCTACGAGGCCGTGCAGGTGCCGCAGGTGGCCCAGTTCGGCCGCTCCAGCGGCGCGATCTGGCAGCAGGTGCTGCCCGCGCTGTACGGCTACGGCGCCTGCGTGGCGGTGCTGCTGCTGGGCCTGATCGTGCGCCAGCAGGTGTGGGGGCGCGCCCGCCGCTGAGGCACGGGACACGCCGCGCCTGCGGGCGCATCATCCGGCCAGGGCCACATGCCGTCCGTCATCGGCAAGCGAGGCACGCCGTGCAGCCGGTTCGATCGACACGCTGTCCAGTCCACGTGGGTCCGCTGGCGGCGCCGGCGTATCGGAGCGCGCCATGACGCCGTGGACCGGTTTCGCCGTGGCGCTGGGCATCGGCCTGCTGATGGGCGCCGAGCGCGAGCAGCGCAAGGGCACCGATGCGCAACGCGCCGTCGCCGGCATCCGCACGTTTTCCGTGGTGGCCCTGTTCGGCGCGATCTGCGCCGCGGTGGATCCGTGGCTGGTGGCGGCGGCCATGCTGGCACTCACCGTGCTGGTCGGCATCGCCTATGTGCGCGACCGCAGCGACGATCCGGGCCTCACCACCGAAGTCAGCCTGCTGGCCTGCCTCGCGCTGGGCGCGATGGCCACGCGCCAGCCGCTGCTGGCCGCCGGCGCGGGCGTGGCAATCACCGTGCTGCTGGCCTCGCGCGAATCGCTGCATCGCTTCGTGCGCGGCGTGCTGACCACCGCCGAGCTCAACAACCTGCTGGTGCTCGCCGCGGCCACGCTGATGGTGCTGCCGCTGATTCCGGATCGCGCGATCGGTCCGTTCGACGCGATCCATCCGCGCACCATCTGGATCATCGTGATCCTGGTCATGGCGATCGGCGCGCTCGCCCACGTGCTGCTGCGCTGGCTGGGCAGCGCCGTGGGGCTGCCGCTGGCCGGGCTGCTGTCGGGGTTTGTCTCCAGCACGGCGACCATTGGCGTGATGGGGTCGCGCGCCCGCGCGCGGCCGGAACGGCGCTCGCGCGCCGTGGCGGCGGCGGTGCTGTCCACCGTGGCCACGTTCGCGCAGATGGCCGCGGTGCTGGCGGTGACGCACGTACCGACGCTGCGTGCCGTCGCCGTGCCCCTGCTGGCGGGCGGCATGGCGGCGCTGGCGGTGGGCGCGGTCGTGGTCTGGCGCAGTCGCGGCGGCGGGCCCGGTGCCGATGTCGAGGCCGGCGCTGCCGCCTTCAGCGTGAAGAGCGCGCTGCTGCTGGGCGCGATCATCGCGCTGGTGCAACTGGTCGCTGCCGCGTTGCAGGCCTGGCTGGGCGAGCGCGGCCTGTGGGTGGCCGCCGCCGTGGCCGGCTTTGCCGATACCCACGCACCGGCGGTCTCGCTCGCGTCGCTGGCTGCCGACGGCAGCATCGCCGCGCAGCAGGCCGTGTGGCCGATCCTGCTGGCACTGAGCACCAACACGGTGTCCAAGGCCGTGGTGGCGGTGACCGGTGGCGGCACCGCATTTGCCCGGCCAGTGATGGCTGGCCTGGCGCTGGTGCTGGCGTGTACCTGGGCCGGCGCGCTGCTTGCGTAAGCGCTGCCGGTCGCGCTACGGACGGGATGCGACAATGTCGTGATGACCACGCTGCGCTATCTCCAGGGCTATCCGGACCATCTGCAGGCGCAGGTGCGCGAACTGCTGCAGGCCGGCCGGCTGGGCGATCATCTTGCCGCGCGCTACCCCGAACGCCACGCCGTGCAGAGCGACAAGGCGCTGTACGCCTACACCATGGAGCTCAAGCAGGCCTACCTGCGCAACGCGCCGGGCATCGACAAGGTGCTCTACGACGCCAAGCTCGACGTGGTGAAGAAGGCGCTCGGGCTGCACACCGCGATCTCGCGCATGCACGGCGGCCGGCTCAAGGCGAAGAAGGAGATCCGCGTGGCCTCGGTGTTCCGCCAGGCGCCGGCTGCCTTCCTGGAAACCATCGTGGTGCACGAGCTGGCGCACCTGAAGGAGCTGGACCACAACAAGGCGTTCTACCAGCTGTGCGAGCACATGCTGCCGGACTACCACCAGCGCGAGTTCGACCTGCGCGTGTACCTCACCTGGCGCGACCTGGCGCCCGCCAACCAAGAGAAGGAATGACGATGGATGACGCCGCCCTGCAGACCGCCCTGCGCCGACTGTTCGAACGCCACGAGGTGGAACTGGAGCCGGACGAAGATGGCTGGCTGCTCACCGACGGCGACTTCCCCGCGATCCGCGCGCACTGGCAGGCCGGCGCCGGCGACGAGCCGGGGCGACTCGATGTCGACGTGGTGGTGGCGGAGGATCGTTGCATCGAAGACAGCTTCGCCGGTGCCGACACGCGCGAGGCGCTGCACGCGTTCGAGCAGTCGAGCTTCCACCTGCTGCTGGCCGCGTGCTGGTACCTCACCGACGATCGCCGCATGCGCATCGCGGCGTGGGACATCGGCGTGCGCACCTGGGACGTGTTCGTCGGTCCGCTGGTGACGCGCCCGGCGGCCGGCGAGCCGCAGCCCATGCCGACCGATGCCGCGCTCGTTCTGCAGCAGGCGGTGGGCCAGCTCGCGCTCACCCCGCAGCTGCACTGGATCCACCTGTTGCACCGCCGCGAAGGCGACGGCGCCGCCACCCACGAAGCGCTGCTCGACGGCGAACCGTGGGCCGCCGGCACGGCGATACTGGCCGCCAGCGCATGGCCCGAGCTGGCCCCCGACACCTCGGCCCGGCAACTGGTAATGCTGGACGTGCGCGACTACTGAGCCCCCGATCGCCCGCAGGAGCGCACCCCGTACACGACCCTCTGCGCCAAGCCCCCGATCGCCTGTAGGAGCGCACCCTGTGCGCGACGCTTTGCGCGATGACCAAGCCAAGAGCGGTCGCGCACAGGGTGCGCTCCTACAGATGGTTCGCCACAAAAAACGGCAGCCTTGCGGCTGCCGTTTTTCCATCGATGCGCTTAGTGCGGCTGCGCCATGTCGTCCAGCAGCGCCTTGAGGAAGCGTGCGGCTTCGCCGCCGGTTGCAAAGCGGTGATCGAATGAGCCCCAGATCGCCTGTAAGAGCGCACCCTGTGCGCGACGCTTTCAGCGATGACCACGCCAAGAGTGGTCGCGCACAAGGTGCGCTCCTACAGATGGTTCGCCACAAAAAACGGCAGCCTTGCGGCTGCCGTTTTTCCATCGATGCGCTTAGTGTGGCTGCGCCATGTCGTCCAGCAGCGCCTTGAGGAAGCGCGCGGCTTCGCCGCCGGTGGCGGCGCGGTGGTCGAAGGTGAGGCTGATCGGCATGCGCTTGTGCACTTCGATGCCGCCCATCACCGCCACCACGTCGTGGCTCAGCTTGCCGGCGCCGATGATGGCGACGGTCGGCGGCACCACCACCGGGGTGGCGTAGCGGCCGGCGAACATGCCGAAGTTGGACAGGCTGATGGTGTAGCCGGACAGCTCCGAGGACGGGATCGAGCGGTCTTCCACCTGGGTGCGCAGGCGCTTGATCGCCGCGCGCACGCCGTGGGCGTCAAGCATGTCCGCATTGCGCAGGGCCGGCACGAACAGGCCGTCATCGGTGTCCACGGCAATGCCGATGTCCACGTGCGGATGCAGGGTGCGGGTGAGGTTCTTGCCGTCGAACCAGGCGTTGAGCGCCGGCACCGCCTTGCAGGCGGCGACGATGGCGCGCACCAGGCGGGCGGTGATGTCCTGCTTGCCGATCCAGGCATGCAGGTCGGCGTCGTCCACCAGGGTGGTCGGCACCACCTGCGCGTGGGCGTCGGCCATCACGCGCGCCATGTTGCGGCGCACGCCCTTGAGCTGCTCCGGCTGGCCGCTGGCAACCTGCGAAGGCGGCGCGGTGCGCACCGGCTTGCCGGCCAGCGAGGTGGCGGTGCGTGACGGTGCCGGGCCGGGCTCCGGCAGTTCCGGCGCCAGGTGGCGGCCGGCCGAGGCCGGCACGGCGCGGGCCGGCGCAGCACCGAGCGGCGCGCTGCCGTTGGCGGCGGCGGTCTTCACGTCCTGCATGGTGACCACGCCGTCGGCGCCGCTGGGGTGCACGCGGGTGAGGTCGACCTTGAGCTTCTTCGCCAGCGCGCGCACCGCCGGCACGGCCCTGACGCCACCGATGCTGGCCGCCTGCTCCACGTGCACGGCGTTCGAACTGACCATGGCGCCGACCACGGTGCCTTCGTCTTCGCGATCGGCCGTGGCCGCGGCGGGAGCAGGAGCCGGTGCAGGTGCCGCGGCTTCGGTCTTCTTCGGGCCGTGGTGATGGCCGGTTTCCTGCGATTCCGCACGCTGCTTGGCGTTCGGATCGGGTTCGAAGTCGGCCAGCGCGGCGCCGGTTTCAATGATGTCGCCGGGCGCGCCGTACAGCTTGGTGACTTTGCCGGTGTACGGCGAAGGCACGTCGACCACCGCCTTGGCGGTTTCCATCGAGCACAGCGGCGCGTCGAGCTTGATGCTGTCGCCTTCCTTCACGTGCCACTCGACCACGGTGGCGTCGGGCAGGCCTTCGCCGAGGTCGGGGAGGTAGAACGTCTTGATGTCAGCCATGGTGGTTTTCCGTTGTCTGGCGCGTTGCGCAGGCGGGGAGTTTTCGTGCTTTTGGCCGTCGCGCAGTGCGCGAACGGCGGACTCTTGTCTTTCTTCCGTCATTCCCGCAGAAGCGGGAATCCATCTTGCTCGTATGCCGGAGGATCAAAGTGGATTTCCGCGTGCGCGGGAATGACGCTCGCTCTTTTTGGCTCTTCCCTTACGAAGCCGCCAGCGTGCGCTTGGCCGCGTCAACGACGCGTTCCACGCTCGGCAGGTACTTCATTTCCAGCCGGAACAGCGGGATGTGCGTGTCGAAGCCGGTGACGCGTTCGACCGGAGCGAGCAGGTCGTACAGGCATTCCTCGGCCACGCGCGCGGCGATCTCGGCGCCGAAGCCGGCGGTCTTGGGCGCCTCGTGCACGATCACGCAGCGGCCGGTCTTCTGCACCGATTCGGCGATGGTGTCGAAGTCCAGCGGGGTCAGCGTGGCCACGTCGATGACTTCGGCGCTGATGCCGTCCGCGGCCAGCACGTCGGCGGCCT
>DASUJJ010000350.1:0-2114 GCA_036279335.1 Dyella sp. | reverse complement strand
CGGCATAGCCGACGAACACCACGCTGCAACGCTCGCGCCACAGATTGTGCTTCAGATGGTGGCGCACGCGCCCGCCGTTGCACATGCCCGAGCCGGCGAGGATCACCGCGCCGCCCTCCACCCGGTTGATCGCCATCGATTGCGCGCTGTAGACGATGCGGCAGCTCACACCGGCGTGCCGCGGTAGTGTGTGGCGCTGGAGAGCAGTCGCCCGCCGCAGCGTTCGAGCATTGCCTGCGCCAGATCCCGGCTGAGGTCGATCCGGGCCTGCGGCGAGGGGATCGTGTTGCACGCCACCACGCGCGTCGCGCCGGCCGCGTACAGCGCATCCAGCGCGTGGTCGACGAAGATGCCGTGCACCCCCACGCATACCGGCGGCGGGGTCTGCTGCTCGCGCAGGCATTGCAAGGTGGCGATCATGGTGCTGCCGCTGGCGATGATGTCGTCCAGCACCACCGGTGTGCGGCCTGCCCAGCCATCGAGCGCGGGCAGGGTGACCCGCACGTCGCGATCCCCGTGCCGCTGCTTGCTGGCGATCGCCCACGGTGCGTCGAGCATCCGCGCCACCGAAGCGACCCACTGCGCACTTTCGCCGTCGGGCCCGATCAGCAGCGGTCGTGGCACCTCGCGGCCGATCCAGTCGGCCAGCCTGGCGGCGGCATGTACCACGTGGCCGCTCAGCGGATACACGTCGCCGAGGCGCCGGTAGCGGTGCAGGTGCGGATCGACGGTGACCAGCCAGTTGAACGCGCCGCCCAGCATTTGCCCCAGCACCCGCGCCGAGATGGCCTCGCCTTCGTGGAAGCGCGTGTCCTGGCGCATGTAGGCGAGGTACGGCGCGACCAGGCCCACGCGCGAGGCGCCGAGCTCGCGGGCGGTGACGGCGGCCATCAGCAGCGGCACCAGCTTGCTGTCGGGGTGATCCAGCGTGCAGACGATCACCACCACGCTCTGCGGCACCGGCGGCTCCAGCCGAACCCGGCTTTCGCCATCGGGAAAGCGATGCACCTGCACAACCCGCCGCGGCAGCCCGCTGTGGTGGGCCAGCCGATCGGCCATGTCCTCGTTGCCGGGCATGGCGTAGATGGCGCTCATGGCGTGTCCTCCAGGGCCACGATGGCCCGATGCCGCGCCACGTATTCCATCGCGTAGGCCAGTTCGCCCGGGCTTTGCGCGTGCACGGTGAAAAGGGGTTGGCCGGCACTCACGCGATCGCGTCCGTGCACTTGCAGGGTGAGTCCGGCGAGCGGGGCTGACGGCGCCCCGGCAAGCTTGGCCACGCGGGACAGGCGACGATTGTCGATGGACGCCACGATGCCGCTGCGCTGCGCCAGCACCGGCTGCTGCCACGGCGCGCTGCCGGGTACGCGCAGGCCGCCCTGCGCCGTGCAGATCGCCTGGAACTGCACCCAGGCGCGGCCCGAAGCCAGGCATTTTGCTGCCATCGCGTGGGCCTGCGATGCACCCGCTGCACCGCCGAGTTCCAGCACCGCGGCGGCGATTTGCACGGCGCGAGTGCGCAGGTCGGCCGGCGCGTCGACGTGGTTCTGCAGCACCGCAAGCACGTCGTGCGCCTCCAGCGCGGGACCGATGCCGTGGCCGACCGGTTCGCTGCCGTCGCTGAACAGCACGCGCAGCTGCATGCCGAACGCCGCGGCGACCTCGGCCAGCAGAGCGCGCAGGGCGTGTGCTTCAGCGTCGCTGCGGATCTTGGCGGTGGGGCCGACCGGCACATCGATGACCGCGTGGGTGGAGCCTGCGGCGATCTTCTTGGAGAGCACCGAGGCAACCAGCTGGCCGGTGCTGTCCACTTCGAGCGCGCGCTCCACCCGGATCAGCACCTCGTCGGCCGGGGCGAGATGCATCGCGCCGCCCCACACGATGCAGCCACCGCAGCGATCCACCGCGCGGCGCATCTGCGCCAGATCCAGCTCCACCGGTGCAAGCATCGCCATGGTGTCGGCGGTGCCGGCCGGCGAGGTGATCGCGCGCGAGGAGGTCTTGGGCATGCGCAGCCCGCAGGCGGCGACGATGGGCACGATGATCATCGTCGTGCGGTTGCCGGGCAGGCCGCCCACGCAGTGCTTGTCCAGCACCGGTGCGCCCTCCCACAC
>DASUJJ010000349.1:0-2087 GCA_036279335.1 Dyella sp. | reverse complement strand
TCTCGTAGTCGAAATCGACGAAGCCCTCGACGATCACCCGCCCCTTGCCCGCGCGACCGCCCGCCTGCGCGTAATCCCACGCCGCCTGCAGCGTCGAGGCATCGCGGACCACGCTCTGGCCCTTGCCGGAGGAGCTCATCACCGGCTTGATCACGAACGGGAAACCCAGCGCCTCGACCACGGCGCGATACTCGGCCTCGTCGTCGCAGAAGCGGTACGGCGAGGTCGGCAGCTTGAGCTCCTCGGCGGCGACGCGGCGGATGCCTTCGCGGTCCATCGTCAGCCACGCGGCGCGCGCGGTGGGAATCACCGTCAGCCCGCCCTGTTCCAGCTCCATCAGGGTGGGCGTGTGGATCGCCTCGATCTCGGGTACCACCAAGTCCGGCTGCTCGGCCTGGATCACCGCCCGCAGCGCGGCGCCGTCCAGCATGTCGATCACGTGGTTGCGGTGCGCCACCTGCATCGCGGGGGCATTGGCGTAGCGATCCACCGCAATCACTTCGACCGCGTAACGCTGCAGTTCGATTGCCACCTCCTTGCCCAGCTCGCCCGAGCCGAGCAGCAGCACGCGCAGGGCGCGGTCGGAAAGCGGCGTGCCGAAAGGCTTCATGCGGAGGTCTCCGGGTCGGTAGGCCGACCATTGTAGTTGCCGCGTCCCGCAGCCAGTGGCGGAGTCGCTCCATCGCCCACAAGTCACTTGCAAGTGATATCCAAATGATATCTACTATCTGCAACTTGGGGAGACATAGACATGAACGAAAGCAAGGGTTTTTCGATAGCCGGCATCCCGTCGATCGTGGTGTGCCTGGTGCTGGCCGCCGCGTGTGTGAGCCAGCTGATGGGATTGACGTCGGGGGTGGAGCCGGGCACGCACTTTTTCGTCGGGATCGGGCTGCTGGTGCTGACGGCCTTTCTGCTGAAAGGCTTCTTCCAGGTGGCGCCAAACGACGGCCAGGTGCTGCAGCTGTTCGGCAAGTACGCCGGCACCGCCCGCGAGACCGGCCTGCGCTGGACCAACCCGTTCTACACCCGCCGCCGCGTGTCGCTGCGCGTGCGCAACTTCGAGAGCGGCAAACTCAAGGTCAACGACAACGACGGCAACCCGATCGAGATCGCCGCGGTCGTCGTGTGGCAGGTGCTGGACACCGCCGAGGCGGTGTTCTGCGTGGACGACTACGAGAACTTCGTGCACATCCAGAGCGAGTCGGCACTGCGCCAGATGGCGCAGAACTATCCCTACGACGCGCACGACGACAAGAAGCCCGCGCTGCGCAGCCACGGCGAGATCATCAACAACCACCTGCGCGACGAGATCCAGGCGCGGCTGGAAAAGGCCGGCGTGCAGGTGATCGAGGCGCGCATCAGCCACCTCGCCTACGCCCAGGAAATCGCCCAGGCGATGCTGCAGCGCCAGCAGGCCAACGCCATCGTCGCCGCGCGCGAGCGCATCGTCGAGGGCGCCGTGGGCATGGTGGCGATGGCGCTGGACAAGCTGCGCGAGCAGGGCGTGGTGGAGCTGGACGAAGAGCGCAAGGCCGCCATGGTCAGCAACCTGCTGGTGGTGTTGTGCGGCGATCGCGCCACCCAGCCGGTGGTCAACGCCGGCAGCCTGTACAGCTGAGGAGCATTCCCGTGTCCATCCTACCCGTATTGATTGCGCTGCTCGTCGCCGTGCTCGCCTCGCGCCGACGCGCTGCGCGCTGAGCGCATGGCAGCCGAAAAAAAAGCCTACCCGCTGCGGATCAGCGCCACCGTGCTGGAAGCGGTGCAGCGCTGGTCCGAAGACGAACTGCGCAGCGTCAACGCACAGATCGAGTACCTGCTGCGCGATGCCTTGCGCAAGGCCGGCCGGCTCAAGCCGGGCAAACCCGAACCCCTGGACGACGACGAATAAGGAGATCCGCCGATGAAAGCCACCGCCCACCTGGCCCTGCTGCTGGCCACCTTGCTGGTTGCCGGCCTCGCCCCGCGGGTAGCCGCGGCCGATACCGGTCCCACCTGCCGCGAGCAATCCGCGGCGATCCTGCAGAGCCTGCGTGACGGGCGCTATGCCGATGCCACGCGCAACTTCGACGCGAAAATGGCCG
>DASUJJ010000348.1:0-6429 GCA_036279335.1 Dyella sp. | reverse complement strand
TCGTGGTCCGGTGGCCACGGTGCTGGTGCAGCAGGGAACGCTCAAGCGCGGTGACTTCGTGGTCTGCGGCGTGGAGTTCGGCCGCATGCGCGCGCTGGTGGACGAGACCGGCAAGACCGTGCAGGAAGCGGGTCCGTCGATTCCGGTGCAGGTGCTGGGTCTGTCCGGCGTGCCGGAATCGGGCGACGACTTCGTGGTGGTGGCCGACGAGCGCCTGGCGCGCGAAGTGGCTGCGGAGCGCGCGCAGAAGCGCCGCGACAGCCGCATGGTCAGCAAGGCCAACCGCCTGGAAGACATCATTGCCCAGATGGGCCAGGGCGACGTGCAGTCGCTCAACATCCTGGTCAAGGCCGACGTGCAGGGTTCAGTGCAGGCACTGCGCGAGTCGCTGAGCCAGATCGGCAACGAAAACGTCAAGGTCAACGTGATCGCCGCCGGCGTCGGTGGCATCACCGAGTCCGACGCCACCCTGGCCGCGGCCTCCAAGGCGCTGATCATCGGCTTCAACGTTCGTGCCGACGCCTCGGCACGCAAGGTGATCGATACCTCGGGCCTCGATGTCCGCTACTTCTCGATCATCTATGACGTGATCGACCAGGTGAAACAGGCCGCGTCCGGCTTGCTGGGCGTGGAGATCCGCGAGGAGATCATCGGTCTGGCGCAGGTGCGCGACGTGTTCCGCAGCTCCAAGTTCGGTGCGGTCGCCGGCTGCATGGTCACCGAGGGCACGGTCAAGCGCTCCAAGCCGATCCGCGTGCTGCGCGACAACACGGTGGTGTTCGAGGGCGAACTGGAATCGCTGCGCCGCTTCAAGGAGCTGGTGGACGAAGTGCGCAACGGCATGGAGTGCGGTATCGCCGTGAAGCAGTACAACGACGTCAAGGTCGGCGACCAGATCGAGTGCTTCGAGCGCATCGAGGTGGCAAGGACGCTGTAAGCGGCCTGGGAGCAGGGAATGGTCCATGGGGAATCGTCCAGGCGATTCCCCATGACTTCTCGACCCCGGCCCTGGCGGTTCTTCCGATTCCCGATTTCCCATTCACGATTCCCGGCCTTTCAATGCCCTCACGCGATTTCAAACGTACCGACCGCGTTGGCGCCGAGCTGCGCCGCGAGCTCGGGCTGCTGGTGCACGCCGCCGTGCGCGACCACGCGCTGCCCTCGGTGAGCGTGTCCGACGTGGAGATCACCCGCGACATGGACTGGGCGACGGTATGGATCACCGCGCTGCAGGCCGAGCAGGCACCCGAGGCGCTCAAGGCGCTGAAGGAACTTACCGGCGAATTTCGCCGCGCGCTCGCCCGCGGCATGCGCCTGCGCCGCGTGCCCGAGCTGCGCTTCAAGTACGACGATTCGGTCGACAAGGGCGAGCGCATCGAAACCCTGCTGCGCCAGGATGCGCCGCCCATCGTGGCAGCCGACGCGGCGGACCAAGACGAATCCGCCGACGACTGATGGGGCGCACCGTTTTCCGGGACCTGCACGGCCTGGTCCTGCTCGACAAGCCGCTGGGTCTGAGCTCCAACCAGGCACTGCAGGCCGTGCGTCGCGTGTTCCGGGCCGCCAAGGGCGGACACACCGGCGCGCTCGATCCGCTGGCCACCGGCCTGCTGCCGCTGTGCTTTGGCGAGGCAACCAAGCTCGCCGGCCACCTGCTGGGCTCGCGCAAGGCGTACGCCGCCGCATGCCAGCTGGGCGTCACCACGTCCACCGGTGACCGCGAGGGCGAGGTGCTGCAACAGCGCCCGGTG
Organism: Dyella sp.; assembly: GCA_036279335.1. GTDB lineage: Bacteria > Pseudomonadota > Gammaproteobacteria > Xanthomonadales > Rhodanobacteraceae > Dyella_A. The sequence continues at coordinate 4,678 of DASUJJ010000348.1, read as the reverse complement.
CCGCTGCTGGATGCAGCGCGCATCGAGGCCGCGCTGGCGCCGCTGCGCGGACGTATCCGCCAGGTGCCGCCGGCGTATTCGGCGATCAAGCAGGGCGGCGAGCCGCTGTATCTGAAGGCCCGTCGCGGCGAGGCGGTGGAGGTGCCGGCCCGCGAGGTGGACATCCACCGGCTCGAACTCACCGGCCGCGTCGACGACGTGCTGCAGCTGGAGGTGGAGTGCGGCTCGGGCACCTACATCCGCAGCCTCGCCGCAGACCTGGGCGAAGCGCTCGGCTGCGGCGCGCACCTTGCCTCGTTGCGGCGGTTGTGGGTGGATCCGTTCAGGCAGCCGGCGATGGTCACGATCGAGCAGATCGAGGCGGCGGCCGCGCAAGGTGACGAGGCCCTGCTGGCGCTGTTGCGCCCCGTGGCCGAGGGTCTGGCACATCTGCCTGCCGTACATCTGGACGTGTCGCAAAGCCAGGCCGTGGCGCAGGGGCAGCGGATCACGCTTGAGCCGGGCGGCCTGTCGGCGGGCCTGTGTGCAGCCTTTGCCGCGGACGGAGCGCTGCTGGCGCTGGCCGAGCGGGATGAGCAGGGTCAGCTGCGGGTCGTCAGGGGCTTCAACCTGCCGCCGTCGCGCTGATCCGGACGCATCCGCAGGCGCGTCCGGATCCCGGTCTTGTTGTGGCGCGGCTCCCGTCGCTACAATAAGGAGCTTGATTTACCCGTTTCATTCAACCTGTCGAAGCTTGCGCAACGTCATCGTGCGGTGACGTTGCGCAAGCTTCGCATCCGCTTTTAAGGAAGAGATACCCATGTCCCTCACCGCAGAACAGACCGGCAAGATCATTGCTGACTTCGGCCGCGTGCCGAACGATACCGGTTCGCCGGAAGTGCAGGTTGCCCTGCTTTCCGCCCGCATCGATCACCTCACCGGCCACTTCAAGGCCCACAAGCAGGATCACCACTCGCGTCGTGGCCTGCTGCAGCTGGTCAACCGCCGCAAGAGCCTGCTCGCTTATCTGAAAGATCGCGACCTGGGCCGTTACCAGAGCCTGATCGAGCGCCTCGGCCTGCGCCGCTAATTCGACAAGGACACATATCACGTGGCGAAAGTAACCAAGTCATTCCAGTACGGTAATCACGAAGTCACGCTGGAGACGGGCGAAATCGCCCGCCAGGCATCCGGTGCGGTCATGGTCAGCATGGGCGGCACCGTGGTGCTGGTCACCGCCGTGGCGGCGACCAAGCAGCGCGAAGGGCAGGATTTTTTCCCGCTCACCGTTGACTACGTGGAAAAGTTCTACTCGGCCGGCCGCATCCCCGGTGGCTTCTTCAAGCGCGAAGGCCGTCCGACCGAGAAGGAGACGCTGACCTCGCGCCTGATCGATCGCCCGGTGCGTCCGCTGTTCCCGGAAGACTTCAAGAACGAAGTCCAGGTGATTGCCCAGGTTGTCTCGCTAAATCCCGAGATCGACGGTGACATCCCGGCCATGCTCGGTGCCTCCGCTGCGCTCTCGCTGGCCGGCGTGCCGTTCCAGGGCCCGATCGCTGCCGCGCGCGTGGCCTACATCAACGGCCAGTACCTGCTGAACCCGACCCACACCGAGCTGAAGACCTCCGACCTCGACCTGGTCGTGGCCGGCACGTCCGGCGCGGTGTTGATGGTGGAGTCCGAGGCCAAGCTGCTGTCCGAGGAAGTCATGCTCGGTGCGGTGATGTTTGGCCACCAGCAGATGCAGGTGGCGATCAATGCCATTGCCGAGCTGGCTGCCGAAGCGGCCAAGCCGTCGTGGAACTGGCAGGCGCCGGCCCGCAACGAGTCGCTGATCGCGGCGCTGAAGGGTGCCGTGGGTGACAAGCTGGAGCAGGCTTTCCAAGTGCGCGACAAGCTGCAGCGTCGTGATGCCATCTCGGCGATCAAGACCGACGCGATGGAGTCGCTCAAGGCGCAGGCCGAGCAGCACGGCTGGACTTCCGCCGAGCTGGGCAAGGAGTTCGCCGAACTCGAGTACCGCACCATGCGCGACAGCGTGCTGAAGACCAAGGTGCGTATCGACGGCCGCCAGCTCGACGACGTGCGCCCGATCTCGGTGCGCGTGGGCGTGCTGCCGCGTACCCACGGCTCGGCGCTGTTCACCCGCGGCGAGACGCAGGCGCTCGTGGTGGCCACGCTGGGCACCACCCGCGACGCGCAGATCATCGACGCGCCGGAAGGCGAGTCGAAGGATCCGTTCCTGTTCCACTACAACTTCCCGCCGTTTTCGGTGGGTGAGGCGGGCCGCTTCGGTGCGCCGAAGCGTCGCGAGATCGGCCACGGCCGGCTTGCCAAGCGCGGCGTGCAGGCAGTGAAGCCGAGCATGGAAGAGTTTCCGTACGTGGTGCGCGTGGTCTCGGAAATCACCGAATCCAACGGCTCGTCGTCGATGGCCTCGGTGTGCGGTTCCTCGCTGGCCATGATGGACGCCGGCGTGCCGCTGAAGGCGCCGGTGGCCGGTATCGCCATGGGCCTGGTGAAGGAGGGCGGCGACTTCGTCGTGCTGTCGGACATCCTGGGCGACGAGGATCACCTCGGCGACATGGACTTCAAGGTGGCCGGTAGCGCCGACGGCATCTCCGCGCTGCAGATGGACATCAAGATCGACGGCATCACCGAGGAGATCATGAAGGTGGCGCTGGAGCAGGCCAAGCGTGGTCGCCTGCACATCCTCGGCGAGATGGCCAAGGTGATCAGCACGGCCCGCTCGGAAATGAGCGAGTACGCGCCGCGCCTGCTTACCATCAAGATCCATCCGGACAAGATCCGCGAAGTAATCGGCAAGGGTGGCGCGACCATCCGCTCGATCACCGAGGAGACCGGCACCACCATCGACATCACCGACGACGGCACCGTGATCATCGCCTCGGTCAACCGCCTGGCGGCCGACGAGGCGAAGAAGCGCATCGAGCAGATCGTCTCCGACGTCGAGCCGGGCCGCATCTACGAGGGCAAGGTTGCCAAGCTGATGGACTTCGGCGCATTCGTCACGATCATGCCGGGCAAGGATGGTCTGGTGCACGTGTCGCAGATCTCCTCCGAGCGCGTAGAGAAGGTGTCGGACAAGCTCAAGGAAGGCGACATCGTCAAGGTGAAGGTGCTCGAGGTGGACAAGCAGGGTCGCATCCGCCTGTCCATGAAGGCCGTGACCGAAGACGAAGCTGCCGGCGCCTGATTCGTCGACTCGCGCTGAACGCATCGAAGGCCCGGCGGCGACGCCGGGCCTTCTTCGTTTTATCGCCACATCCATTTGCTACGATGCTTTGGATATCTGTATCCGGAGGCAGGCATGGCCGATCAGGCAAGCGATTTCATCAGGCAGTCCCAGGCCATGGCCCAGCAATCCTGGGAGCAATGGCTGCGCTACCTGCAGCAGGCCTCGCCGCAGCAGCCGGCGTCGCCCTTCGCCGGCATGGGTGCGGGGTTTGCACCGGCCGTGCCGATGTTCGGCATGGGCGCTGCGCCGACCATGCCCATGAACGATGTGCTGGAGCGCAGCCTCACCGGCATCAAGGGTTATCTCGACTGGATGCAGCGTGCCGCCAGCAGCCAGGCCGATCCGTCGGGCGGCGACTGGCAGGCGCAGATGCAGCAGCTGTTCGGCAACGCCGGTCAGCCGTTTGCGCAGGCCTTCGGTGCGATCGACAGCGCTGCGGCGCAGGGTTTCGTGAAGCAGTGGCAAGCCTGGCTGGCGGCAGCCGGGCAGGGTGGACTTGGCGGCGGCGACTGGGCCAGGCCGGCGCAGATGCCCGCGTTCGGACTGCAGCGCGAACAGCAGGAAAAACAGCAGGCGCTGATGGCCGCGATGCTGGAGAGCGCCGCGCAGCAGCGCCGCTACCAGGCGCTGATCATGCGGGCGAACGCCCAGGGTCTCGAGCGCCTGCAGGACAAGCTCGCCGAGCACTCCGAGCCCGGCCGGCAGATCGAATCGCTCAAGGCGCTGTATGACCTGTGGATCGACTCCGCCGAGGAGGCCTATGCGCAGATCGCGCTGAGCGACGAGTTCCGCGAGGTCTATGGCGCCATGGTCAATGCGCAGATGCTCGAGCGCCAGCTGATGCAGCAGCAGCTGGAGGAGATGTGCCGTCAGCTCGGCCTGCCCACCCGCAGTGAGGTCGACAGTCTCGGCAAGCGCCTGCAGGAAGTGCGGCGTGAGCAGCGTGCCGCCAGCGGCGGCAGTGCGACGGGTGAGATGGCGGTGCTGCGTGCGGAACTGGCTGCCTTGAAGAAGCAGGTTGCCAGCGCCAGCGCCCGCGCGGCGCAGAGTGCCGATGTGCCGTCGCGTGAATCCACCACGACGAAGCCGGCGCCACGCAGCGGCGCGGCGAGGAAGGCGGTCGTCAAGAAAACTGTCGCCAAGAAAACTGCCGCAACCAAATCGGTCGCGAAGAAATCTGCCACGAAAGCATCACCCTCGACGGCGAGCGAAACGCGCAGGCGGTCGCCTGCCAAGGCTGCATCACCTGCGACCAAGCCCACAGCGAAGAAGACGGCGTCTTCCAAGGCCGCCTCGGGTCGGCCAAAGCCCGGCAAGACGAACGCCCTCACGACCACGCCCGGCAAGTCGGCCGCGCCCGTTCGTCCCGGCATCCCGGCGCCGCGCCGCGCCCAGCGCAAATAAGGAATGGCCATGTACACACCGCTGCGCATCGACCCG
>DASUJJ010000347.1:0-2895 GCA_036279335.1 Dyella sp. | reverse complement strand
AGATCGGACGCGTGATCGCCGACGCCTGTGCGGCACGGCACACGCGCGGCGCGGCCACGCTGCAGATTCCTTCGTCGCGGGGCACGCTGGACGTGCTGATCGAGTCGGTGGAGCCGCCGCATGCGCTGGTGGTGATCGGTTCCAGCGCCGCCGCCCGCGCCCTGCTGCCCCTGTCCACCGCGCTGGGCTGGCAGACCACCCTGGTCGACCACGATCCGGCCCGACTGCAGGCGCCGGATCTGCCGCCCGATTTGCACACCCTCTGCACCCGCCCCGAACAACTGCACGGCGCGCTGCCGCTGGACGGCCACACCTCGGTGGTGGTGATGACCCACAACCTTGAGCGCGACATCGCCTGGCTTGCCGCGCTGCGCGATGCGCCGGTGGCCTACGTCGGCTCGCTCGGCTCGCGCGAACGGGTCTCGCGCATGCGCCACGCGTCGGAACTGGCCGGCCTGCGCCTGCACGCGCCGGCCGGCCTGGACATCGGTTCGGAGACGCCGGAAGAAATCGCCCTCGCCGTGGCGGCCGAGATCATGGCCGTAGTGAACGGCCGCAGCGGCGGCCCGCTGCGCGACAACGACGGGGCCATCCACGGATGAGCCGCACGGCGCCGGTGATCGTGCTGCTGGCCGCCGGTGAAGGCCGCCGCTTCGGTGGCATCAAGCAACTCGCCCCGATCGGCGGTCAGCCTATGTTGCGCGGCGCGGTTCAAGTCGCGCAGGGCACGGGGCTGGCGGTCATCGTGGTCACCGGCGCGCACGCGGCGAACACCGAGCCGCTGCTGGCCGATCTCTGCGTGGACGTCGTACGCAACGAGCATTGGCCCGAGGGCATGGGCAGTTCGCTGGCGACCGGCATGCGCCACGCGCTGGTGCACTATCCGCACGCCTCCGGTGTGCTGGTCTGCCTCGCCGATCAGCCGCTGATCGATGCGGCGGCATTGCACGCGCTGATCGATCATCACGCGCGCCGGCCCGCGCAGATCGTCGCCACGTCGCATGACGGCAAGGCGGGGCCGCCTGCGCTGTTTCCGCACGACTGTTTTCCCGCGTTGCTGGCCTGCTCCGGCGATCACGGCGCCCGCGCCTTGCTGGTGGCCGAGGCGAAACGCGTTACTGTCCTCGATCACGCAGGCAGCGTCGACGTGGACACGCCGGCGGATCTTGTCCGGGCGCGCGAGGCCTGGCCGCCGGGCCGTCTGTAGCAAAACCGCTCGCACCCCGGCTGTCCGCAGAATGTGAAGATCGACGCGTCCCCCACGAGGAGCCCTTCATGATCGAAACCATCGTGCTCACCGTGCTGGCGACGTTCGTGCTGATTGTCATCGTCGTGAACATGCATCGTCCCGAGAAGCATGTGCAGCACGACATCAAGCACTGCTACACCCTGGCCGATCCGCAGTTCCGGCTCGAAATGAACGCGATGCTGGGTCCGAACGTGCTCGGCGGAAACACGATCACCCCGCTGCAGAACGGCGACGAGATCTTTCCCGCCATGCTGGAGGCGATCCGCGCGGCGCAGCACACCATCACCTTCGAGACGTACATCTACTGGGCCGGTGAAACCGGACGTGTGTTCGCCGATGCGCTGGTCGATCGGGTCACCGCGGGCGTGGCGGTTCACGTGATGCTCGACTGGGCCGGCAGCGCCAAGATCGACCAGTCACTGCTCGACAAGCTCACCGATGCCGGCGTGAACGTGCAGCGCTATCACCCCATTCGCTGGTACACCCTCGGGCGCCTCAACAACCGCACGCACCGCAAGTTGCTGGTGGTCGATGGCCGCATCGGATTCACCGGCGGCGTCGGCATCGCCGATCCGTGGACCGGTCACGCGCAGGATCCCGAACACTGGCGCGACATGCATTTTTGCGTGCAGGGCCCCGTGGTGGGGCAGTTGCAGTCGGCCTTCATGGACAACTGGATCAAGACCACCGGCAAGGTGCTGCACGGCGATCTCTACTACCCCGAACTGGGCGCACATGGCGACCTGCCGATGCACCTGTTCGTCAGCTCGCCGGCCGGCGGCAGCGCCAGCATGCACCTGATGTACCTGCTCGCCGTGACCGCCGCGACCGAGTCGATCGATCTGCAGGCGGCGTATTTCCTGCCCGATCCGGTGATGCTGCGCGCCCTGCGCGAAGCCTGCCAACGCGGCGCCCGCGTGCGCCTGCTGGTGCCGGATCGCTACATCGACTCGCGCCTCATCCAGCTGGCGTCCAAGAGCCAGTGGGGCGAATTGCTGGAAGCGGGTGTGGAGATCTACCAGTACGAGCGCACGATGATGCACAACAAGATGCTCATCCTCGACAAGCGCCTGGTGTCCGTCGGCTCGACCAACTTCGACATGCGCTCGTTCGAGCTCAACGACGAGGCCAGCCTCAACATCTACAGCGAGGCGTTTGCCGCGCAGATGACGGCCGTGATGGAGGATGATCTTTCGCACGCGCGGCGCTACACCCTGGAGATGTTGCGCAAGCGGCCGTGGACACAACGCGTGGGCGAGTGGTGCACGTGGCCGATTCGCAGCCAGCTCTGACGGGGCGCGTTACCGGTTCCCGCAAGGACCTTCCACGCGCTTCACAGGGGCGACGTTCCCGGACCGAGCGGGATCCATGTCGACCCCGGGAATCGCAACCTCGGTAGTCGGCTTACGGACTAGAAAAGCGTCCGCGTTTCGCGGCACTGACGAGCAAGAAAGCACTACCTCGACGTTTCCAGGATAACCACGGCACCGGTGCTGGCGCTGGCCCCCTCGCACCTCGCATGACCGGTACAGCGAATTGCACGCCTCGGCTACCCATGGCTTGCAATGAGCCTGCTTCGCGAAGATGTCGAGGGTCACCTCGCTCAGCCGCCGGCGGGCCGAACGGCACCGCCGAGCCGGGCTACC
>DASUJJ010000346.1:0-4194 GCA_036279335.1 Dyella sp. | reverse complement strand
CCCGAATGTCCTCTCCTCCCCCGACCACGGGCACCTACCTGCGCAGCCTGCGCCCATGGGATGCGGCGCTTGTCGTGGTCGGCGGCATCATCGGCGGCGGCATCTTCCTCAACCCGGGCATCGCCGCACAGCGCACCGCGTCGGGATCGGCGCTGCTGCTGATATGGATCGGCGCGGGCGTGCTCACACTGGTCGGCGCGCTGTGCTACGCGGAACTGGGCGCGCGCCGACCGCAGGCCGGCGGCAGCTACGTGTATCTGCGCGAGGCGTTCGGGCCGTTGGCCGGCTTCCTGTTCGGCTGGACCATGCTGCTGGTGATCTACTCCGGCTCCACCGCGGCAGTGGCCACCATCTTCGCCAGCTACGCTTCGGCGCTGTTCGACCTGCCGCCGCGCGCGGCCACCCCGCTGGCTGCCGCGGCGCTGGCCTTCGTGGCGGGCATCAACCTGTTCGGCATCCGCCTGGGCGCCACCATCCAGAACGCCTTCGCCCTGCTCAAGCTGCTGGCGGTGGCGGTGCTGGTGGCCTGCGGCCTTTATCTGGCCGGCGTGGGCTCCGGGGCGCACGCGGTGCTCGGCGTGGACGAGGCGCGCCGCGGCGTGGGCTTCATGGGCGCGGCGCTGCCGGTGCTGTTTGCCTATTCCGGCTTCACCTACCTCAACAACCTCGCCGGCGAAATCGACCAGCCGCAGCGCACGCTGCCGCGCGCGCTGTTCCTGGGCATGCTCGGGGTGATCCTGGCTTACGCGCTGGTCAACGTGGCCTATCTCGCCGGGCTCGGCCACGACGGCCTGGCCGCCAGCACGGCGCCGGCGGCGGAAGTGATGCAGCGCGTGTTCGGCACGGTGGGCGCGAAATTGATTGCGCTGGGCATCGCCATCTCCACGCTGGGCTTCTGCAACATCACGCTGGTGGCGGGCGCGCGCGTGCTGCAGGTGATGGGCGAGGACGGGCTGTTCTTCCGCTCGGTGGCGCGGCTGCATCCGGTGCACCGCACGCCGAACCTGGCGCTGGTGCTGCTGGCGGGGTGGTCGATCGTGCTGGTGCTGTCGGGCAGCTACGGCCAGCTGCTGGACTACGCCACCTTTGCCGACTGGCTGGCCTGCGCGATCGGCGTGGCCACGCTGTTCTGGTATCGCCGCCACGATCGCGGCACCGCCAGCTTCCGCGTGCCGGGCTATCCGCTGCTGCCGCTGGTGTTCATCGGCGTGATCGGCTGGGTGGTGATCGAGACCATGCGCAGCAACCCGATGAACGCCGGCATCGGCGTGTTGATCATGCTGGCCGGCGTGCCGGTGTACTTCGTGTGGTGCCGGCTGTTCAGTGCCGCGCGCCCCTAAAGCGGCGAGGTGATGCGAAAATGCCGCGTTCGCTGACGGGAGTGTTCTAGATGGCGCAGGTGCAGGGCCAGGATCGATTGGTCGTCCCGGAAAACAACATCGTCCCGGAGAAAATCCGCGCCGGCATCGCACTTGAGATCAATGGCGAGGGCTATCGCCACACCGGCGATCCGGACATGCCGCTGCTGTGGTACCTGCGCGACGTGCTGCAGCTCACCGGCACCAAGTACGCCGACGCCACCGGCGTGGGCGGCGCCGATCTGGTGCTGATCGACGGCAAGGCGACCTCCGCCATCACCGTGCCGATGAGCAAGCTGGCCGGCCGCCGGGTGACCACGGTGGAGGGCCTGGCCGGCGCCGATGGCGCGCTGCATCCGCTGCAGCAGGCCTTCATCGACGAGGACGCGATTGGCTGCGGCTACTGCACCGCCGGCTGGCTGATGGCCGGCGTCGACCTGCTGCGCCGCCACCCGCATCCGAACGATGCCGATATCGACACCCTGCCCAACCTGTGCCGCTGCGGCTGCCAGGGCCGCGTGCGCAAGGCGATCCAGCGCGTGGGTGCGGGCAAGGGAGCACCGGCATGAGCGGCCGCATCGAACTCTCGCGCCGCCGTTTCCTGCAGGTGCTGGCCGGCGCCGCTGGCGCGCTGGTGGTGGGCATTCCGCTGGCCGACGCGACCGACTTCCCGCTGCCCGCCGGCTGGCTGGGCGACACGCTTTACGGGCTCGGCACCTACGTGCGCATCGACGCCGACGGCAGCGTGCTGATCGGCGCGCGCGACCCGGAAACCGGCACCGGCGCGGCCACCGCGCTGGCGCGCATCATCGCCGATGAGCTCGACGCCGACTGGTCCACCGTCAAGGTGATCGGGCTGGGGCCGGCCACCGCCGACGCCAACGGCAAGCCCCGCTTCATCTACGGTCACCAGCTCGGCGGCACCGGCAGCTCGGTGCCGGCGGCGTGGAACGACCTGCGCCAGGCTGGCGCGCTGGCGCGCTGGCTGCTGGTCGAGGCGGCCGCACGCCAGCTCGGCGTGCCGGCCGACCGCCTGCGCAGCGAGGCCGGTTACGTGATCAGCCCGGACGGCCGGCGGCTGGCCTACGGCAACCTGGCGGGGGCCGCCGCGCGGCTCGACCCGCCCAAGGCGCCCGTCGCGCTGAAGACCCCGGACCGCTACAGGCTGATCGGCCAGCCCGCCGGCGACGCCGATGCGCTGGCGCTGGTGACGGGCACGGCACGCTTTGCCATCGATCACCGCGCCGGCGATGCGGTGGTGGCGGTGCTGCTGCACTGCCCGTGGCCTGACGGCCGCCTGGCGCGCATCGACACCAGCAAGGCACTCGCCGTGAAGGGCGTGCTGAAAGTGCTGCAACTGGCACCGGAAGCCGGCCAGCCGGTCGGCGCCACGCCGCGCACCGCCTCGGTGGCCGTGGTGGCCGAGTCCACCTGGGCTGCGCTGCAGGGGCGTGCCGCGCTGGACGTGACGTGGAAGCCCGCCGCCGCGGCGGGCGAATCCAGTGCCGCGCTGGAACAGCAGGCGCTGGCGCTGCTGGCAGCCGACGACGCCGCACCGACCACGCGCGTGCGCGACGACGGCGACGTCATCGCCGCCGGCAAGAAGGCCGCCCGCCGCATCGAGGCCACCTACGTGCAGCCATGGCTGGCGCATGCCACGGCTGAACCGATGAACTGCTTCGTGCGGCTGGACAAGGACCGCGCCGAACTGGTGATCCCGACCCAGGCACCGCAGGATGCCTGGAGCGTGGTGCAGCGCCTCACCGGCCTCAGCGCCGCGCAGATCGACATCCGCGTGCCGCGCGTGGGCGGCGGCTACGGTCGCCGGCTCGACCACGATTTCGTGGCCGAAGCCGTGATGCTGGCCAAGATGCTCGACAAGCCGGTACGCCTGCTGTGGACGCGCGAGGACGACCTCACCCACGACTTCTACCGCTCCGGCAGCGTGCACACGATGCAGGCGATCGTCGACCGCAAGCGCCGGCTGATCGCATGGAACCAGCGCATCGCCAGCGCGCCCGCGCTGGTCGGCCGCGGCGTCCCGGGCGACCGCCTGTGGATGTCCGAGGCCAGCGCCGACCAGCTGCCCGGCGGGCTGGTGCCCAACTTCCGCAGCGACTGGTACGCGCTGCAGTCCGCCACGCCGCGCGGCCCGATGCGCGGCATGCCGGACGTGGCCAACGCGTTTGCAGTGGAAAGCTTCATCGACGAGATCGCGCACACGATGCGCGAAAACCCTCTGGACACGCGCCTGCGCCTGCTCGGCGAGGCGCGTCAGCTGCCGCTGCCCGGCGGCGGCACGCTCGATACCGGCCGCCTTGCCAACGTGCTCAAGCTCGCCGCCGAGCGCATCGGCTGGAGCAACTGGCTGCACACCGTCAACGGCCTGGGCATCGCCAGCTGGCATCTTGGCGGGGCCTACGTGGCGCACGCGGTCGAGGCCTCCATGAAAGGCGAGCAGCTGACCATCGAGCGCGTCGTCTGCGTGGCCGACGTGGGCCGCGTTATCAACCCCACCGGACTGCAGGGCCAGCTCGCCGGCGCCACCCTGGATGCGCTTTCGCAGGCACTCAACCTTGCCATTACGGTGAAGGACAGCAAGGTGCAGCAGCACGACTGGAAGGACTATTCGCTGGCCACCATGGCGCAGCTGCCCCATGCGGTCGAGGTGATCGTGGTGGCTGACAACGACCGCCCGCCCACCGGCGCCAGCTTCCTCGCCATGCCCACCGCCGCGCCGGCGCTGGCCAACGCCGTGTTCCGCGCCACCGCGGTGCGCGTGCGCCGGCTGCCGCTGATGAAGGAACTGCTGCGCATGCTGTGACCGCCCGCGGCC